>JAEEUX010000019.1 GCA_016290695.1 Oscillospiraceae bacterium | reverse complement strand
GCCTCGGCGTAGTTGGCGCAGCCGGCGTAACCGCAGCCGCCGCAGTTGGCGCCGGGCAGAACGCCGATTATTGCGTCCTGACGCGGGTCGGTTTCCACGGCAAAAACCTTTGATGCGTAAGCGAGAAGGAGCCCGAAAACAGCGCCGAGGATGCCGAGAACAGCCACGGCGATAAGTACATTAGTCATTTCTGCACCCTCCTATATCTTGAGGCCGGAAAAGCCCATGAAAGCAAGCGCGATAAGACCGGCAGCGACGAGAGCGATAGGGAAGCCCTCAAAGGACTTCGGGCAATCGCCCGTCGCATCCAAGCGCTCGCGGACGCTGGCGAAGAGCACGATGGCCACGAGGAAGCCGACGCCGCCCGCCGCGCCGTAAACGACGCTTCCTATGAAGCTGTAGCCGTTCTGCGTATTGAGAAGAGCCACGCCGAGAACCGCACAGTTCGTTGTGATAAGCGGAAGATAAATTCCGAGCGCTCTGTAAAGAGAGGGTATCATCTTTTGCAGGAACATTTCAACGAGCTGAACGAGCGAGGCGATAACGAATATGTACGCCACCGTCTGCATATACTGCAGGTTCAGCGGAACGAGCAGCAGCTCGTTGACAAGATAACAGAATATAGACGCGACGGTCATAACGAAGATGACTGCGACGCCCATGCCGAGGGCCGTGTCCGTCTTTTTGGAGACGCCCATGAAGGGACATATTCCGAGGAATTTAGAGAAAATAAAGTTCTCAATCAGGATGGCGCCCAGAGCGAGGGAAACTATGCTTGCAAAGCTCATTTCAGCGCCTCCTTCTTCTTCTCGGCGGCCTTACGGGAAAAGTACTGCATGGCTGCTATGAGGCAGCCCAGAACGAGAAATCCGCCGAAGGGGAGGATGATGTGGAGCGTCGTATACTCGGCGGGCAAAATGCGGATACCCGCGCCCTCCGGGCCGAGAAGACCGCCGCCGAAGGTGCCGTTGCCGAGGAATTCTCTGATTATGCACATTATAACAAGAACGATAGTGTAGCCGATGCCCTGAGTGAGTCCGTCGACTGCCGATGCAAGGACGCCGTTTTTCGAGGCGAAGGATTCGGCGCGCGCAAGGATTATGCAGTTAACGACTATCAGCGGGATGAACACGCCGAGAGACTCGGAAAGAGCCGGAAGAAACGCCTGCAAAAGCAGGTCGACTATCGTGACGAAGCCCGCTATAACTACGATGTAGGCCGCAATCCTTATCTTTGAGGGAATGACCTTGCGTAAAAGGGAAATGACGATATTTGAGCAGATGAGGATTATAGTAACGGATACGCCCATGCCGATGCCGTTGAAGAGCGTAGTGGATATAGCGAGGGTGGAGCACATTCCGAGGAGTTGAACGAGAACGGGGTTATTGTCGATGAGGCCGTCCTTTAGCTGTTTTTTAAAGTCCATTTCACGCCCTCCTTATCAAAGTCCGTCAACAGCGGCGAGAGCCGCGTTAACGCCGCTTGTTACGGCGCGGGAGGTAATCGTGGCGCCCGTGAGCGCCGCTATCTCGCCGCCGTCCTTCGTTACGGCGAGAGTACCGCTTTTGCCCACAAACTGCTCGCGGAACTCGGTTTTCGAGGCATTTGCGCCGAGGCCTGAGGTCTCGGACATTTTTACGATGGAAATGCCCGTCACGGCCTTGTCGGAGTCTATGCCGACGACCAGGTTTATCTCGCCGCCGAAGCCGTTTGGCGACACTTCGACGACATAGCCGACGTTTTCTCCGCCGTTTGACGCCGCAAAAACCTTCCTGACGAGGCCGGTTTCATCCGTGTAGGGGGCTTCCTCATAGGAGTCGGCCGCAAGAACGGCGCTCATTGCCGCTTCGGTCTTAGCCTTGGTGTTGGCGGCGATTTTGTCGGCGGTTATGTAATTGATAAGGCCGAGCAGGAAGGCGACAAGCGCCGTTATTATGAAGAGAACTATCACAAGACGCGCCATTGAGGGGGATTTTTTCACTTCCATTACGCTTCCGCCTCCTTCGCGCTTTTTGCCTCTTTAAGCTTCTGTTTTTCGGCCTTTTTCATCTCGCGAGTAAAGCCGAAGCGCTTGGGCGGGGCGATTTTGTCTATGAGCCATACGCATACGTTCATGATAAGGATGGCATAGCTCGTTCCCTCTGGGTACGCGCCGAAATAGCGGATGAATATTGTCAAAAGTCCGCAGCCGACGCCGTATATTATCTGACCGATGGGAGTGATGGGTGATGTGGCGTAATCCGTTGCCATAAACACGGCACCGAGCATTACTCCGCCGCTGCAAAGCTGCCATAGCATCCACGTGAGATTGTCGTTTCCGCGCGGGAAGATGAAAGCCAGCGCCGCTACGGTGATGAGATAGGCCAAGGGAATTCGCGGGCTTATCACGCGGCGGATGAGAAGGTAAATGCCGCCGAGAAGGATGGCGAGCGCGGAAACCTCGCCCATCGAGCCGCCGATCTGCCCCAAAAAGGCCTGAGTAAGCGTAAAATCAGAGGGCAGAGCGGAGCCTGACATGGAGGCAAGCGGCGTCGCGCCCGTGATTATATCGGCGGTGCCGATATTGAAAAAGCTTTTGTAGCTAAGAGGAGCGACCCAGGTGGACATGACAACGGGATACGAGAACAGAAAAGCTCTCGCGGCGAGCGCCGGGTTGACAAAGTTCTTTCCGATGCCGCCGAAAAGCTGCTTCACGACGACGATAGCGAAGAAATCGCCGACGAGAACTATCCAAAGCGGAACCGTCGCGGGCAGGCAAAAAGCAAGGAGCATACCCGTAACCACGGCGGAAAGGTCGCCAATGGTGGAGCTTTTTTTCATCAGCTTCCTGTAAAGCTCCTCAAAGAAAACGCAGCCGAGGACGCTGACGACGGTAACAAGCAGCGCGCGGAAGCCGAAAACATAAGCGGCGACGGCGAGCGCGGGGATGAGCGCTATGATAACGTCGAGCATTATCGAGCGCGTATCCTCGTCTGTGCGGATATGGGGAGAGGAGGATACTGTGAGTTTTATATCAGTGCTTTGCAAAATAATCTCTCCTTTCCCTTTATTTCTTTGCTTTCAGGGCGTTCAAACGGCCCTTCGCCATTCTGATCGACTGCGTGAGGTCGAGCCTTCCGGGGCAGGTGAATGTACAGCAGCCGCATTCGATGCAATCCGTCACATGGAGCTTTTGCAGCATGGCAAGGTCGTTTTTGCGCTCATATACATATAAATAATTCGGAATAAGATGCATGGGGCAGACGGAAACGCATTTGCCGCAGCGTATACACGCGGGCTCGGAAACGCTTTTGTCTTCGCTGCCCGTCAGGGCGAGGACGCAGTTGGTGCCCTTTATAACGGGGACGTCAAGGTCGTAAATCGCGTTACCCATCATCGGGCCGCCCATAATGACCTTGTTTACGTTTTCGGTAAGGCCGCCTGCGGCTTCGATAAGCTCTCTGACCGGCGTACCGACGCGGACACGGAAGTTGCCGGGTCTGCCGATGCCGGGGCCGGTGACAGTAACTACGCGGTCGATGGCGGGAAGCCCGGTTTTGACGGCTCTGTGAATGGACCAGCAGGTATAGTCGTTAAACACGACGCAGCCGACGTCCGCAGGGAGCCCGCCGGGCGGGACCTGCCTGCCGGTGACGGACTGGATGAGCTGTTTTTCAGCGCCCTGTGGGTAACGGGTTTTCATGACCTTAAGGCGAACGTCGCCGTTATCGCCGGGGATGAATTCCCTGAGCTTTTCTATCGCGGCTTTTTTGTTCGCTTCAATAATTATCGTGGCATAGGGGAGCTCAAATAGCTTTACGAGCATCCTTATGCCCTCGATGACCTCAGCGGTGTTTTCGATGAGAACACGGTTGTCGGCGTTGATATAAGGCTCGCACTCGGCGGCGTTTATAAGAATCGTGTCGACCTTGCCGAGCCCGCTCAATATTTTAACAGCAGTAGGGAAGGCTGCGCCGCCCATGCCGACGATACCGGCGCGGCGCACTATATCAGTCAGCGCCTTAGGGTCGGCGGCTATCTCGTCCGCGTGGGAAACGACGGAGGGGTCCGGCGTATCGAGCCTGTCGTTTTCGATGACGACGGTGTTTATAAACTTTCCGTTGGGGTGAAGCATGGGCTCTATCGCGGAAACGGTTCCTGATACGGAAGCGTGTACGTCCGCCGAAACGGGGGCGGGCGCCCTGGCGATAAGCTGGCCGAAATTCACCTTGTCGCCTACGCTTACCACAGGCTCACACGGCGCGCCTATATGCAGGGAAACCGGGATGTATACTTTTTCCGGCGCGGGCAATACCTGAATCGGCAGGTTTTCAGAAAGAGATTTACCGTCATGCGGATGTATTCCACCGAAAAATTTGTGGGACAATTCTTCCACCTCTTTTGACCTTCTGGTTCATGTGATGAATATTAATATTTTCAATAAAATAGAAAAAACTTCACACTAATTAAGTGTAACATAAAGCAAAATTAGTGTCTATGTGAAATAGATAGATTATTCTGGGGTTTTGTATATCAAAATTCTGCAATAATTAATAAAAACATGTTCAGTATTGACGGTTATTGAACACGTTCAGAAAAACGTGTTCGGTTTTACGCCCGTGATTGGACGATTTTTACAGGGCGAATAATGCAAAACTGAACGCGCTCGCTTATACCGCGAGTTTGTTTGTTCAGTTTTGCCCTTTGCCGCGCGCTTGAAATAATATACAAAACCGCTGCTTCGGCATATTTTATTTTGCAATATCCGGTGTAATGTGTTAAAATAAAAACTATTATGATGGCGCTGTGTGCGCGAAGGCGGAAGCGAGGCGGTTCCCGATGGTTCTCAGGGGTGCGGAAATCCTTATAAAATGCCTTTTGGAGCAGGGAGTGGATACCGTTTTCGGTTATCCCGGCGTTAGCATCCTCGAGGTTTACGACGAGCTTTATAAGCATAAGGCGGACATCCGCCATATCCTTACCGCGCATGAGCAGGGCGCTGCCTTTGCGGCCGACGGATATGCCCGCGCATCCGGGAAAACCGGTGTGTGCTTCGCTACCTCCGGCCCGGGCGCGACGAATCTCGTCACGGGTATAGCCGCCGCGTTTATGGATTCGTCTCCCGTCGTTTTCATAACCTGCAACGTCGACGATAAGCTTTTGGGCAAGGACGCTTTTCAGGAGGTCGATATAGTCGGCATCTCGATGCCTATAACAAAGTGCAGCTATCTAGTCGATTCCGCAGACAAAATAGCGCCCGTGGTCAGGGAAGCGTTCGCTCTCGCCCGCGCGGGCAGGAAAGGCCCCGTGCTCATCGATATTACGAATAACGCGGCCTCAGAAAAAGCCGAGTACGAATATATTTCGCCGGATACAGCCGGCTCTACCGGGCGGCTGAGCCCGTCCTACAGGGAGAAAATCCTAAATAGCTCCGCGCGTCCGGACGGAGCTGCGGCGCTTGATAAGGCTGCATCAATGCTTTATGGCGCGGAAAAGCCGCTTATTCTTTGCGGAGGCGGCGTTATATCCTCAGGCGCCGCGCCTGAGCTTCAGCGTTTCGCGGAAAAAAACGGTGTCCCTGTTGCGGCGACTCTTATGGGGCTTGGCTCGATGCCGGGGGATAGCCCGCTTTATTTAGGAATGGCAGGCGTCTTCGGTACCAGCGCGGCAAATTACGCCCTGCAAAGCTGCGATCTGCTGATAGCCTTCGGCGTCCGTTTTTCAGACAGGCTCATCGGCAGCGCTGAGGCTTTTGCTCCGAATGCGTCGCTCATCCACGTGGACATCGACCGCGCGGAGATCGGGAAGAATATCAGCGCGGCTCATCATATCGTGGGCGACGCAAAAGCCGTTCTGTCGAAGCTTTGCGAGCATAGCTCCCGCGGCGGCAATTATGAAGAATGGCTGCAGGATATAGCCTTGCACCTTCCCGGAGACAGGCAGCTTCTTTTTCCGGAAAAAATCATAAAAGAAATATGCCGCCTCGCGCCCGACGCTTTTATAACCACCGACGTCGGCCAGCATCAGCTTTGGGCGTGCCGCGAGTTCGATTTTACATTCCCGGGGCAGCTTATAACGAGCGGAGGCTACGGCGCTATGGGCTTCGGGCTCGGCGCAGCGCTCGGCGTGCGAGCCGCTTTCCCGGACAGGCAGATAGTCCACATCACGGGCGACGGCAGCTTCGGCATGAACATGAACGAGCTCGGCACCGAACGCAGAGAAAAGCTCCCGGTAATAACGGTTTTGTTTGAAAACGCTTCGCTCGGCCTTGTCAGGCAGAACCAGCGGCTCAAATGCGGCAGAAGATACAGCCAGACGGATCTTTCCGCGAACCCGGATTATATCGCCCTCGCCGCCGCCTTCGGAATAAAAGCCGAGAGGTGCAAAACAGCGGAGGAGTTTACCGCAGCCTTCCGCCGCGCGCAGAAGAGAGGCAGCGGGCTTCTTGTATGCCCTGTAAATAAAAATGACATCATTAAACCAATGCTTGACAAAGGGAGGCTGAAATACTGATGGCCGATACGGAATACAGACAGCAGACGCTTTCGGTGCTCGTTGAAAACAGCGCCGGAGTTCTGTCGCAGGTAACGAGGCTGTTCACGAGAAAGGGATACAACATAGAGAGCCTTGCCGTGGGCGTTACGGATAACCCGAAAATTTCAAGAATAACCATTATCCTCAAGGGAACGGACAGGATGATATCTCTGCTCGAAGCGCAGCTTGCCAAGCTCCTGCCCGTAATAAGCATTAAACGTCTAACGGGCACCGACTCGATTTACAGAGAGCTGCTGCTCATAAAGGTTCGCGCCGAAACGAAGGACAGCCGCGACAGCATTATACAGATAGTCAACGTCTTCCGCGCGGCGATAGTGGATATGAGCAAAAATTCGCTCATGATTCAGGTTTCCGCGGATGCATCGAAGGGCGACGCGCTCATCAGCCTCCTTTCGGAGTTCGGTATTACCGAAATCGCGCGCACAGGCATGATAGCGCTGCAGCGCGGCGACGGGACGATTTATGAGCGCACGGAAAATGTTTCGGAATACGAAGTCGGCAAAATACATGATTGAACTGGCGTGATAGAAAATGCAGAAAAAACAAGAAAACAAAAGTTTTATTTTCCTTATTATCGGCGTAGTCGTGGCGGGGACGCTCATGCTGCTTTGGGGGCAGCAGAATTCGGCAAGCCAGGTCTTTGAGATAGCTTTCCAGAAGTATAAGGTCGAAGAAGTTCTCATGAACGATGAAAATTACGTTTTCTCGGCTGAGGACGCGGCGCTTTACGAAAAAATGCTCGCCGCCGCTGAGACTTGGGAGACTGAGCACAGCGCCGATACTCTGAGCGTTGATCTGCGCTCCGCCGGAGAAAAATTCGGCAGAGACGACCTTGTAAGCGTAAGCTGCAGGGTCTATAATCAGGGTTCGGACACGACTGCGGTTCTTGTCCACGGCTATTACGAAACGATGGCAGACAGCGCGATATTCGCGCCCTACTGGTGGGATAAGGGCTATAACGTCCTTATTACCGAAATGCGCGGCGACGGGAGCGACACAGAGTTTACGACCTTTGGTATGTACGAGCAGTATGATCTTTTTGACGTTATCAAGAAGGCCTGCCCGAACCAAAAGATAATTCTTCACGGCAGAGGCTCCGGCGCAGTCGCTTCGCTTCTTTTGGCGGCGAATGAGGATCTGGACTGCGGTGTTTCGCTCCTTGTCTGCGATTCGCCTTATCGCGATTTTAAGGCGCTTGAGCTTGCTCAGCTAAAGGCGCAGTTCGGGCTTGGCGACTTTCTCACGGGGAAGCTGCTGGACAGATCCGTTAACAGAGCCTTCCATTTTGAAGTGAGCGAGCTGAACACTGAAGCATACGCCGCAAAGCTCAGTGTTCCGGCGCTTTTTGTTTGCGGCGCGGAGGATAAGTTCATCGGCGCGGAGGATACGCAAAGCGTTTATGACGCCGCAGCATCCGGGACAAAACGCCTCCTTACTGTTGCGGGCGCGGCAAACCGCATGGCTTATACGAGCTCATATTACACAACGGGAGAATACTGCGCGGCACTCGACGATATGAATAATTTTTGAGGTGAAAGATATGAAAATTAAAATTACGGCTGACAGCACAGCAGACCTTTCTCAAGAACTCATTGAAAAGTACAATGTTAGAATTATTCCCCTTCATATTATTAAGGATGACGACAGCGATTCTCTTGACGGTATTACCATCCATCCGGCCGACATATTCGATTATGTCGAGAAGGGCGGGCTTTGCCATACGGCAGCCGTAAATATCGACGAGTACATAAATGTTTTTACGGAGGAGCTGCAGGACTGCGACGCTATCATACATATCAATATCAGCAGCGATTTTTCCGCCTGCTACCAAAACGCCTGCGTCGCGGCTGCTGACCTCGGAAACGTCTACGTCGTCGATTCGCGCAATCTTTCGACGGGCTCGGGTCATCTCGTTCTCGACGCTGCAATAATGGCTCAGCAGGGTATGGAGCCCGCCGATATTAAGGCCAAGCTTGACGCAATGGCGGAAAAAGTCGAAGCAAGCTTCGTTATTGATACGCTCGCTTATCTTCATAAGGGCGGACGCTGCTCCGGCATTGCCATGCTGGGGGCAAACGTCCTCAAGCTCAAGCCCTGCATAGAGGTCATAAACGGAAAAATGCAGGTGGGCAAAAAGTACAGAGGCAGCATTGAAAAGGCGCTGAAAGCCTATGTAAAGGATCGCCTTGAAAACAGAGACGACCTTGACCCCCGCCGTATTTTCATTACCTTTTCCTCCTGCGAGCCCGCTCTTTTGGCTGACATTCATAAGCAGGTGGAGGATCTCGGCATATTTGATGAGATTCTTGAAACAAACGCCGGATGCACCGTCTGCAACCATTGCGGGCCCGGTACCCTCGGCGTACTGTTTTACAGAAAATGAGCGCGTTTAAGCCCGAGATACTCGCCCCGGCGGGAAGCTTTGAAATGGTTGAGGCTGCCGTTCGCTCCGGCGCGGACGCGGTTTATCTCGGAACCAAGAACTTTAACGCCCGCAGAAACGCATCCAATTTCGGCGGCGCGGAGCTTGAGGAAACGGTGAAATACTGCCATGCAAGGGGAGTGCGCGTTCATGTAACGCTGAACACCCTTGTAAAAAACTCGGAGCTTGCGGCGCTTTATAAAGAGATTGAATCCGTTGCATCCTGCGGTGTCGACGCCGTAATTGTGCAGGATTTAGCCGTGGCGAAGCTCATCCGCGAATGCTGCCCGAGTCTTGCTATGCACGCCTCGACGCAGATGGCGATACATAACGCCGCGGGCGCGGAAATGGCAAAGGAGCTCGGCTTTTCGCGAGCTGTGCTTGCGCGTGAGCTGTCGCTTAAAGAAATTGCGGAAATTTCGGCCAGAACAGATATTGAGCTTGAGGCTTTTGTTCACGGGGCGCTTTGTATGAGCGTTTCCGGCCAGTGCTATCTTTCCTCCATGCTCGGCGGACGGAGCGGCAACCGCGGTTTCTGCGCGCAGCCCTGCCGTCTTGATTTTAAAACACGGGAACGAGATTTTGCGCTGTCCTTAAAGGATTTATCTGCCGTTCGGATTATCCCGGAATTATGCAGAGCAGGTGTCAGCTCGCTTAAAATCGAGGGCCGCATGAAAAGGCCGGAATACGTTGCTGCTGCCGTCAGCGCGTGCAGGAGCGTTATTAACGGCGAAGAGCCCGATATGGAGGCTCTGCGTTCGGTTTTTTCAAGAAGCGGATTTACCGACGGCTATCTTACCGGGCGGCGCGACGTTTCGATGTTCGGCGTTCGCACCAAGGAGGACGTTGCTGCAGCTGCGTCCGTCCTCGGCAAAATTGCGGCTGCATACAGAAATGAGCTGCAAACCGTGCCTGTTTCAATGGTTGCTGAATTTCATCGCGGCGCGCCTTCGCGTCTTACGGTGAGCGACGGAAGCAACACCGTAAGCGCAGAAGGGGAGACCCCGCAGGAGGCGCGTACACGCGGAATGGAGGAAGCCGACGCCGTAAAAAGCCTCGCTAAAACCGGCGGCTCGCCCTTTTACGCCGATGAAATAAAGGTTGAGCTTGACGAAGGTCTGTTTCTTCCCGCGGCTGCAATAAATGCCCTCCGAAGGAGCGCGCTTGATACTCTTATTAAGTTAAGAAGCGCTGTAAAGCCGCACGAAATTCGCTCGGATTTTGCTTTTCCGCAGCCGGAAAACGCCGGAACGGAGAAAAAGCTATATCTTCGCTTTGAGTCTGCTTCTCAGCTTTTTGATGAAGCTGACAAAGCCGAGCGCGTTATTCTTCCTCTTTCGGAAATTGACGACGCTGTGATTTCCCGCTTTGGCGATAAGCTTGTATGCGAGCTTCCGCGCTTTATCTCGGTTTTCGATGAAAACAGTATAAACGAAAAACTGCTTCGGCTGAAAAATGGCGGACTCAAACGCGCCGCCGCGTCTACCCTGGGCGATATCGCCATTATTCGCCGCGTCGGTCTTTTATGCTTCGGCTCGTTTTTCCTAAATGTACTAAACTCCGTTTCAGCGCGTGAATATGCTGCGCTCGGAATAGACGAGATGACCCTTTCCTTTGAAAGCTCTATGGGCGATATGTTCGGCCTTAGCGGGGCAAAAACGGGTCTTGCGGCATACGGCTATCTTCCTCTGATGCTATTCAGGGCTTGCCCTATGAAAACGCAGAAGGGCTGCGGCGCCTGTGACGGGCGCAGCCGTTTAAAGGATAGATACGGCAAGGAATTTACAGTCTTGTGCTCCGGGAAAAAGTATTCTCAGCTATTAAACAGCGTTCCGCTTTATATTGGCGATAAGCCAGGAGTTAAGGGCGATTTCCTGACGCTGTATTTTACGCTTGAAAATAAAAAGCGCTGCCGCGAGGTCTATAATATCTTTGCCTCCGGGCAGGAATTTGACGGCGAGCGCACGAGCGGCTTATATTACCGCGAACTGCTTTGATATAATTGAGAGGTGCTTATGCAAACTGAGCTGCTTGCGCCGGCAGGCGATCTTGAAAAACTTAAAACAGCCATATATTTCGGCGCTGACGCCGTATATTGCGGCGGCCCGTTTATGCATCTTCGCACGACGCCGACGGATTTTACCATGGAAGCGCTCAAATCGGGCATAGACTATGTTCACGAGCGAGGGAAGAAGATTTACATTACGGTCAATTCCTTCGCGCGTAACTGCGACTTCCCGCCGCTGCCGGAGTATTTGCGCGAGCTTGCCGCGATGGGCGCGGACGGAATAATCGTTTCGGACATAGGCGTTATTGCTCTTGCCGCCGAGACCGTTCCCGAGCTTCCCGTTCATGTAAGCACGCAGGCGAGCTGCGTAAATTACGCCGCCGCGAACGCTTATTACAGGATGGGCGCAAAGAGGATAGTCCTCGGGCGTGAGCTCAGCCTCGACGAAATTAAGGAGCTGCGGGACAAGACTCCGCCTGAGCTTGAGCTTGAAGCCTTCGTTCACGGCGCGATGTGCATGGCTTATTCCGGACGCTGCCTTATAAGCGCCTTCCTCGCGGGCAGAGACTCAAACAGGGGAGACTGCGCCCAGCCCTGCAGATGGAAATATAAGCTCGTCCAAAACGAAAGACCGGATGAAGCCTTCCCGGTCTATGAGGATGAAACGGGCACGACCATTATGAGCAGCCGCGACCTTAAAACGATAGAGTTTATCGACGAGATCGCAAAAGCGGGCGTTTATTCCTTCAAAATCGAAGGCAGGATGAAGTCGCCGTATTACGTTGCAACAGTCGTGAACGCGTATAGAAAGGCAATCGACCATGCTGCGCCGATAGATGAACTTGAGAAAGAGCTTTGCAGCGCGAGCCACCGCGATTTTTCTACGGACTTTTATTACGGCAAGATAGCGCACGAGCCCGCCGCGAGCGACGGATATACGCAGGACGCGGTGTTTACCGCCGTAGTTTTGGGCCGCGAGAACGGTAAGCTTCTTATCGAGCAGAGAAACCGCTTTTTTGCCGGAGATACGCTCGAGGTGCTTTCGCCGAGCTTTACCGGCGCTTCCTTCGTCGTTAGCTCAATGACGGACGAAGAGGGGAGCGTACTTGACTCCGCGCCGCACCCGCAGCAGAAGCTTTTGATAGACTGCCCCTATGAACTCGCGCCGGGCGATATTCTGAGGAAAAGAGCAAAAAATACAGGCATTATTGATTGACATGATGCTCTATAAATAGTAAAATAATAAAAATGAGTCTCTACAATGGAGTGAATCACAATAATGGATTACGTTCTGAAAAACGCGAATATCTTTAACGGCTCCGGCTTCTATACCGGGAACATTACCATTTGTGACGGTATCGTGTTCATGAATGATATGCGAGTTGATATGCAGATGCTCCTTGACCCGGGAGCCCGTAATATTGACTGTACTGGAAAGTATGTTTTTCCCGGCTTGGCAGATGTTCATGTTCATCTGCGTGAGCCGGGCTTTTCTTATAAGGAGACTATAAAAACCGGCTCCCTGGCTGCCGCACGCGGCGGATTTACCGACCTTTGCGCCATGCCGAACGTAGACCCCGTTCCCGATACAGGCGGAAGCGTTAAGAAGCAGCTTGACATTATAAAATCAGACGCAGCTGTTCACGTCTATCCCTACGGCGCGATAACGATGGGGCGCAAGGGCGAATATCTTTCCGACATGGAGGCCATCGCGGACAAGGTCTGCGCCTTTTCGGACGACGGAAGCGGAGTGCAGGAGGCGGAAATAATGTTTGCCGCCATGCTCAAGGCGCACCGTCTTAAAAAGCTTATCTGCGCGCACTGCGAGGATAATTCTCTGCTCGACGGCGGTTATATCCACGCGGGAAAATATGCCGAGGAGCATGGACACAAGGGAATAGGCTCTGACAGCGAGTGGAAGCAGCTTGAGCGCGACCTTGCCATCGCCTCGGAAACCGACTGCGCTTACCATGTGTGCCACGTTTCCACGAAGGAAAGCGTCGAGCTTATCCGCCACGCCAAGGCGGGAGGCGTGAACGTAACCTGCGAGACTGCGCCGCACTATATCGCCTTTTGCGACGAGGATATTATAGAGGACGGACGCTTCAAAATGAACCCGCCCCTTCGCTCTAAGGAGGACAGGGACGCGCTGATCGCCGGCATAAAGGACGGCACTATTGACATGATTGCCACCGATCATGCACCGCATTCCGCCGAGGAAAAGTCACGCGGGCTAAAGGACAGTTTAAACGGCGTCGTCGGGCTTGAAACCTCGTTTGCGGCCTGCTACACATATCTTGTGCGCCCGGGGCATATCACGCTGGAACGCCTTATTGAGCTTATGTCGGAGGCACCGAAAAAACGCTTCGGCATAGGCAGTCCGCTCACTGACGGACTGCCCGCGAATCTGACGGTTTTCGATCTCGACAAAGAATATACGGTAGACCCGGCAGAGTTTCTGTCAATGGGAAAGTCTACGCCCTTTGAGGGAAAAAAGCTTTTCGGACGCTGCCTCATGACCTTCTGCGAGGGCGGTCTTGTGTGGGAGGATAAGGAATGAAAAAATCGCCGTTTGAGATTATTTCAAATGAACTCATAGCGAAAAACATTTACCGCATGCGCCTTTCGGGGGATACCTCCGCAATAAGCGCCGCAGGTCAGTTCGTAAACATCGAGCTTCCGGGCTTTTTCCTCCGCCGCCCGATCTCGGTTTGCGACGCCGAGGGCGACATGCTGACGCTTATATATAAGGTCGTAGGCACGGGGACGGAGTTTATGAGAGAACTGACGCCCGGACAAAGCCTCGATCTGATGACTGGGTTAGGCAACGGGTTTGACATTTCGGGAGAGTTTAAGCGTCCGATGCTGCTCGGAGGAGGCGCGGGAGCCGCGCCGCTTTATCTGCTGGCTAAAAAGCTCTGCGAGACCGGCAAGAACCCTGAGGTTGTCCTCGGCTTCAACAGCGCGGACGAGGTTTTCCTTTCGCGTGATTTTGCGTCACTCGGTTGCGAAACTATCATCACAACGGCTGACGGTTCGACAGGAATAAAAGGCTTTGCGCCTGACGGCGCGGCAGTGTTTCATACAATGCCGGATTATATCTTCTGCTGCGGCCCGAAGCCCATGCTTCGCGCAGTATATGATGCGTTCGACCTCCCCGGGCAGTATAGCTTTGAAGAGAGAATGGGCTGCGGCTTCGGCGCATGTATGGGCTGCTCTATGATGACGAGCGAGGGCGCTAAGCGCGTTTGCCGCGACGGTCCGGTGTTTAAGAGAGAGGTGCTTATATGGGATTAAATGTTAATCTGGCAGGGCTCGAGCTTAGTAACCCGGTTATTCCGGCGAGCGGCACCTTTGGCTTTGGATATGAATTTGCCGAGCTTTACGATATTAATATCCTCGGCTCCATCGCCCTGAAGGGGACGACGCTTGCTCCGCGCTTTGGGAACCCGACCCCGAGGATTGCCGAATGCACATCCGGCATGATAAACTCCGTCGGTCTGCAAAACCCCGGTATCGACGCCGTTATTTCCGAGGAAATACCCAAGCTTGCACGATTCTACACTAAGCCCGTAATCGCAAACATCAGCGGTTTTTCGCAGGATGAATACGTCACCTGCTGCCAAAAGGCGAACGCCGTGAAGGAAATCGGCGCGGTAGAGCTGAACATCAGTTGCCCGAACGTACACAACGGAGGCATGAGCTTCGGAACCTCGGCGGACTGTGCTTTTGAGCTTACAAAAGCGGTGAAAAAAGTCCTCTCTAAGCCGCTTTTTGTCAAACTTTCCCCGAACGTCACGGATATAGCCTCGATAGCCAAAGCCTGCGAGGAGGCGGGAGCGGACGGGATAAGCCTAATCAATACTCTGCTCGGCATGAGGATAGATTTAAAAACACGCAAGCCGGTTATAGCCAATAAAAAGGGCGGATTCTCCGGCCCCGCGATTTTCCCCGTCGCGCTAAGAATGGTCTATGAAGTATATGAGGCGGTGAAAATCCCGATTATCGGCATGGGCGGCGTAACGAGCGCAAGGGATGTTATCGAAATGATGCTCGCCGGAGCAAACGCAGTTCAGGTAGGCGCAGCGAATCTAATCGACCCTTATGCCTGTCGCGATATTATTTATTCTCTCCCCGAGGAAATGGAAAAGCTCGGGATAAAAAATATTACTGATATTATCGGAGGCGCGCACTGATGGGTAAAGACGTTATTATCGCTTGTGATTTTCCAACAGCTGATAAAATGTTCGGCTTCCTCAGGCCCTTTGAGGGGCGAAATCCTTATCTGAAAATCGGCATGGAGCTTTATTATGCCGAGGGCGCGCCTATTGTAAGGGAGCTTAAAAAGCGTGGCTTTCGCATTTTTTTGGATTTAAAGCTGCATGACATTCCGAATACTGTAGCCTCGGCGATGAAGGTCCTTGCGGGCCTTGGAGTGGACATTATAAACGTCCATGCAGCAGGGGGGCGGAAAATGATGGCAGCCGCAAAGGAGGCGGTTTCCACAGCGGAAAAGCCGCCCGTGCTTATCGGCGTCACTCAGCTTACCTCCACCTCGGAAGAAATGCTTCATTCGGAGCTGCTTATAGAAAAAAGCATGGAGGACACGGTTATATCCTACGCGAAAAACGCGAAAGCGGCGGGACTCGGCGGAGTTGTCTGCTCGCCGCTTGAGGCAGGGCTTATTCATAAAGCGTGCGGGAACGAATTCCTTACGGTCACGCCCGGAATTCGCTTTGCAGAGAACGATAAGGGCGACCAGACTCGTGTAACTACCCCGGCAATGGCGAAACAATTAGGAAGCGATTATATCGTAGTAGGGCGTTCGATTACTGGAGCGGCGGACCCGCTCAAGGCATATGAACGCTGCGTGAACGATTTTTGTTGAAAGGCAGGAAATGAAAATGGAAAGAGAAGTTGCGAAGGCGCTGCTTTCGATAGAAGCGGTGTTTTTCAGGCCAGACGAACCCTTCACCTGGGCGAGCGGCATCAAAAGCCCGATTTATTGCGATAACAGGCTTACTCTCAGTGAGCCGCGAGTAAGGGATCTCATTGAGGATTCTCTTGCATCCCTTATTAAGCAGTATTACCCTGATTGTGAAGTCCTTATGGGAACGAGCACAGCCGGCATCGCCCACGCCGCGCTCACGGCAAAGATCCTTGACCTTCCGATGGGCTACGTCAGAGGCGGAGCGAAAGACCACGGACGCAAGAATCAGATCGAAGGAAAGCTTCTTCCGGGGCAGAAGGTCGTAGTCGTGGAGGACCTTATCTCCACCGGCGGCAGCGTGATGGAGGTAGTTGACGTCCTGCGCGCGGCGCAGGCGGAGGTTCTCGGTATTGTGAGCATATTCACATATAATATGCTGCCCGCGAACGTCCGTTTCAAGCAGCATAAGATTATAAACCACAGCGCGACGAATTTTGACGTAATCGCAGACGTCGCTGCTGAACTCGGTTATATCAAAAAGGAAGATATTGACAGGATAATCGCTTTCAGGAATAATCCTGCCGACGAAAGCTGGATAAAGAAATGAGAAGTCTTATCAGTATTCATGATCTTTCACCCGACGAAATTGACGGGCTTATCGCTACGGCAAACGACATCATGGCGAACCCTGATGATTATGCCGATTGCTGCCGCAGAAAGAAGCTCGCAACGCTCTTTTATGAACCGAGCACGCGCACAAGGCTGAGCTTTGAGTCCGCCATGCTTGAACTCGGTGGCAGCGTAATCGGCTTTTCCGAAGCGACGAGCAGTTCTTCTGCTAAGGGCGAGAGTGTTTCCGACACTGCGCGAACCGTTGGCTGTTTTGCCGATATTATCGCCATGCGCCACCCCAAGGAGGGCGCGCCGCTTGTCGCTTCCATTTCGGCGGGTGTCCCCGTTATAAACGCGGGCGACGGCGGACACAATCACCCGACGCAGACCTTGGCTGATCTCATAACAATAAGCCGCGAGAAGGGCAGACTCGGGAATATGACCGTCGGCCTCTGCGGAGACCTTAAATTCGGCAGAACGGTCCATTCGCTTATCGACGCACTTTCCCGTTATGCGGGTATTAAATTCATCATGATATCGCCGGATGAGCTTACGATCCCTGACTATGTAATGCAGGATATAATCCTCAAAAGGAACATCCCATATTATGAAACGGGTTCTCTTGAAGAGGTTATGCACGAGCTAGATATCCTTTACATGACGCGCGTTCAGAGAGAACGCTTCTTCAATGAAGCTGACTATATTCGCCTCAAGGACAGCTATGTTCTCACACCTGAAAAGCTTATAAGTGCCAAAAAGGAACTCGCCGTGCTGCACCCGCTGCCGCGTGTAAATGAGATATCCACCTCAGTAGACGACGACCCTCGTGCATGCTACTTCAAGCAGGTGCTTTACGGAAAATTCATCCGCATGGCGCTTATCATGATGCTTCTGGAGGTGAATAAATGAATATCGATGCGATAAACAACGGCTATGTTATCGACCATATAAAAGCCGGAAGCAGCATGAGGATATATCATTTTTTAAATCTCGATAAGCTTGACTGCTGCGTAGCCATTATTAAAAACGTACCCAGCGGCAAAACGGGTAAAAAGGATATAATAAAAATAGATGAGTTGATTGACCTTGACCTTGACGCAATAGGCTATATTGACCCGGGGGTTACGGTTAATGTAATTAAAAACGGCGAAATAATCAAAAAGAGCAAATTGGAGCTCCCGAAGGAGCTTCGCGGGATCATAAGCTGCAACAATCCGCGCTGCATAAGCTCGACCGAACAGGAGCTTCCGCAGGTGTTCCGCCTTGCCGACGAGGAAAACATAGTCTACCGCTGCATTTATTGCGACGCGAAGGCAGAGCATAAATTCAGCCTTTATTCCTCCGGCTGATTAATTCCGGCTGATAGTCGGAGAAATGGTGTTGTGATGAAATTATTAATTCTTATAAGAGCGGAAATAATAGATATTCTTATTCTCTTGGTCATTGCCGGATACGGTCTGTATTCCGGCAAATACAAGAGCAAGAAATCGAGCTATATTTTCTTTACCTTGGCCGCGCTGCTGCATAGTATTTTTGCGCTTATCACAGAAATTACCGTAAACTCATTAGACACTGTTCCGACTCTTGTAAATAATATTCTCCATTATTCGTTCTTCGGAACCGGGCTGCTGGTCTGCTTTATTTATGGATTATACGTTTTCTCTCTGATTTCCACGAACAAGAAAAAGAGAAGGCTTGTAATAATAGTGCAGGGCATTATCGGAATAGCCTGCATCGTGCTCATGCCCTGTTTTGATCTGAAATTCATGGAGGGGACAGCGACAAACTATAGCTGGGGTATCGGCCTCTTTATAACCTATGGCGCGGCGTATCTCACCTTGCTGACATGGGACATTATTTTCGTAAAATACTTCAAGAAAATAAAAAGGTCGGCAATAGTTACCGTGTTCCC
>JAEEUX010000018.1 GCA_016290695.1 Oscillospiraceae bacterium | reverse complement strand
GGATAAAACGGTTTGCTGTTTCCCGCGGCCGTAAATATATCAAATATATCCCGTTTTTTATCGTTTTTTATGCGGTTCCTTTCGGCGCAGGAAGCGTTCGCTTTACGTTACGATGAGCTTCACCATGCGTTCCAGGAGTGCGGAAACCTCTGCACGGGTGGCTTTGCCCGTCGGATTCAGGCTGCCGTCAGCATTGCCTTGGAAGAGGCCGACGCTTACAGCCCATTGCATGGCATCTGTCGCCCATGATGCCGTTGCATCGCCGTCACCGAAGCCGTCCAGCGGCATTCTCGCGCCGGTATCCAGCCCGAGATAATCCGCATAGCGGAAGAACATGACTGCGATCTGCTCCCTTGTAACGGGGGCATCCGGGTCAAAGCCTGCGCCTGTGCCGGTGACGATACCCGAGCCGTTTGCCCATGTCACCGCGTCGGTATACCATGTGTCGTCCGGAACATCGGCAAAGGAATTCTTATCCGAGGTCTCGGCCTCCTCCAGGCGGTAGAGCACGGTAGCCAGCATGGCACGGCTCATCGGAAGACCGGGCTCAAAGCCCTTATCCGTACCCTGGAACAGTTCATGGCTCGAAACGAAATCAGCCGCGTCCTTGTACCATGCGTTGCCGGGCACATCGGAAAATTCTTTCGCTTTATCGGCAAGCTTCACCGTCGACCCGGCAGGGATATCCGCGTAAACCGTACCATCGGCTGCGACGGATTTCTTTACGATTTCCTCCGTGCCGTCAGGGTTCACGATAACCAGCACCTGGCCGCTGTCCGCAGCAGGCAGTTCGACCTTAACGCCGGTGTCCACGCTCCTGCCGTCCGCCTTCACCTCGACCGTAAACGCGCCGTTGCCGTTGTCATTTACGGTTACGGAAACGTCTTTTCCGGTGTCTGCCAGCGTCTTGACCGTGTCGGCGTCTAGCTTGACGGTACCTGCGGACAGCACGACCTCCACGCGCGCCGCGCCGTCTTCGCCGGAGCTCGCGTCGGCAAGCTTTTGCAGCTGCGCGGCGGGGAACTCGGCCGTGCCGACTTTTTCAGTCTCGCTGCTCAGGTCTATGACGAGCGAAGCGCCGGTCTGTGATTCTATAGCCGCGTCCGTGTTTTCCGCCGTAACCGTGACGGTCGCCGCGGGTATGGGGGCGGAGGTGCCGTCGGAGCTTGCGGGCGGCGTATATCCTCCCGCTCCGCTTGAAACGGTAACGTCCACCGAGGTGCTGGTGCCGTAAGGAAGCACCGTTGCGGTGAGGGAAGTCGTGCCGGCGCCGACGGCTACCAGCGTGTTATCCATAACCATTGCCACGGACGGGTCTGCAGAGCTGTAGACTACGCTTGCATTTTCGGCTCCGAAGGGGCTGAGGGCGTAGCTTGCTTCGAGCGGTACGCTCTGGCCGACCAGCATGATTCTGTTGCTGCCGTCGCCCAGCTTCAGGCCCATGGGCTCGTCCAGACAGACGAAATATTGCTCGCTCTCATGCAGTTCCTTAAGGTCCGGGGAGAAGATGCGAAGCGTAACGGCGTCGTAGTTGCAATAATCGAAGACCGATGCCGGAATTTGCAGCGTAACGGTCCTGCTGAGCTCTGCGCCGGGCGCGAGCTCGGACAGATCGATATTTGCAAGGGTCTGATCGTCCACGCTGTAGACCTCCTTGGCATTGCCGTAGAGACATTCAAGATGAAGCTTGGCATTGCTGCCTTGCTCGGCGGCGATATTGCCGCTGTTCACGACGGATATCTCAGCCTCAAAGACGTCGCCCTGCTGCGTAATGCTCAGGATCTCGCCGGTCAGCTCAGACTCCGTCTTGATGGGAGAATACTCTTTGCTTACGGGGTCGAAGTTGCCGCCTTTAGGATTATGCTCGGTGGCGACGCACTCGATACCGATGCCCTTCAGGTCGTTGGGCAAGGTCCAGCTGAAGCTGTAGCGTCTGCCGGTATTGGCAACAATTTCGTCGTTGCTTTCTTTATAGGCGAGCTCTCTGCCGCGCCGTCCGTTTTTCGTTTCGTAGAACGTTACATCGCAGCCGTAGGCAGTTGTCAGACCCACGTTTTCTATCAGAGCCGTGGCATTAACGGTCTCGCCGGGCATCGGTGTCTCGTCCGAAACAAGAAGCTGCGTGACCTCCAGGCTGCCAACGGGGACGCAGCGGGTAAGCACAAGATTTGTCGGGCTGTACTCATAACAGTCGCCCTCATAATAGGTTTCGCCGTTCTGATCGGTACGAGCGGTCAGATGCTCACCGAGCCACTCTTCATCGTCCCCGTGCCAGGTCATGCCGAACTCGCTGTGCGCCAGATAGAGATTTCCGGCGCCGTCCACTGCGGCGGTAACTCCGTCGTGGTATTTGTGGTCATTGGTCAGGAGATATGGCTTGGACCAGCTTGCAGCCGACGACTGGTTCCCGTTCTCTTCACCGTTATCATGGTGAATGAGGGCAGCGGCGTAAATCTCCTTGCAGGTCTCGGTACGTGTCTCGCCGGTTCGGGAACCGGTAAGCTTGGCCTCATAGGTATCGCCGGAGGTCCAGATGACGTACAGGTCGTCGTAGGGATTGCCGTTGATCTCGGTCTTGTTGCTGAGAACGGTGTAACCGGTGAGGCCTTCCACGCCTTCGTCGCCGGTAATAGAGCTCATATCGACGGTGTAGACAGGCAGAGTGTAGCCCTCGGCGAAGCTGCCGTCGGCCTTGACGGCATAAGACCAGTTGGTGCCGTTTTCGTCATAGCAGATTTTGCTCTTGAGCATAGTGGAGACATCGATATATTTCAGTTCCTTAGCGTCCTCCAGCCAGAAAAGGTAGGTGTTGCCGCCCGCGCGCGTCAAGGTGGGCATGGTCTGGGAAACGCTGTCGTTAGTCAGACGGATCGGAACATAGGTGCTGTGGCTTGCAAAGTCATAGAACTGGATGTACAGTTCCTTATCATCGCTGGAGCTCGGGTCCAGATCCTTGTCCACCGTGTAGGCGTAAACCGCGAGGCCATTGTAGCCGCAGCTTACAGTCATTTCGCTGATGGCGGGGTCGTTCTCACTGTCGATGCTGATTCGGACAAAGCGCTGCCCGCCCCATTGTGCGATAAATGATTGTTGTGCAGCCAGGTCAGTGAAGCTGGCCTCCTGGGGGTAGATGTTATTCCGCACCCAGCCGACTTCATACGGGTCGCCGTCTTCCTTAGTGCCGTTATAGAGCATATATGCATTGACGGAATACATCTCTTCACCGCCGACGGCGTAATCCAGAAGCTTCCGGTCGATGGAGCCGGGAGTATAATCTGTGTCCGGCGCGGTCTTTGTGTAGAGCACCAGAATGTCCTTGCTGTCGCTGTCATAGACTGCTCTGGGCATGGAGTCGTAAACTTCGTCGTTCGTGAGCTGTTCGATGCTATTGGCGTTAATGCTGCCGGATGACCTCAGCGTAGTTTTGGGAACACGAACGGTAAACACATCCAGCATATCCATATGGTTCGTCGGATCATCGCTGCTTTGCGGAACCTTGCCCGGAGCGGTGGATATCCAGGTGATGACAACGTTCTCTCCCGCGTCACAGATGTCGGGCATATAGTCGCCGGTGCCGTCATTCTGTATTGCCGTGGGGGTTACATCCCAGTGTTCGGTTTCGGTATTATATATGGCGTACTTAAGAACACTTGCCTGCGTTTCAGGGCGCGTGCTGTCGTCGTCAAGGAATATAAGCAGCATGCGATTCTCTCCGATGTCCAAGAGGCGGGCGCCGGGCTGCTTGCGCGAATCCTGCACCACCTGTGAAGAGCTTACCGGCGAGAAAGCCGCCATCAGTTCCGCGCTGTCCCCGGCTACCCATTTGGATTCCACATGGGGCTGGACGGACCAGGAGGGCGTTTCGGCGTTTTCGTCGTCAAGAAGCTTGCCTGCCATGCCGAGCAGACCGCCTATCTCCGCGGACTGGGAGGCGAGGTGTTCAAAGGAGTTTATTATCTTGTTGTTGAAGGCGTAATCTCTGAGTCTGTTCGCCTCCGACTGCGGGTTTTCAAAGCGTTCGATCTTACGCAGTACAGCGTCGCACATCTCCGTGCATTGGCGTATCACCTCAGCGTCGCCCTTGCCCTCGTCCAGAAGATCGTTGATAGCCTCCTGAACGTAGTTTACCACGCGGGCGCCAATGCGCATCTGGTTGAAGAGCCAGAGATAGCCCTGATACGCAAGAGGATAGGAGAAGGTGGCCAGCGGAATATTAACGAACACCGCATCCAGATAGCCGGACATAACGAGGCTTGAACCGTAGCTGAAGGGTCGGTTCTTAAAGTAATAGTTATTGGGGAACCACTGCTGGAAGGTGGGGCTGTAGCACATCTCTATCTTCAAGCCGAGGTTTCCGCGCAGGCCAAGAGCGTGGTCAAAGCCGAGGCCCAGAACGCCCTTGCCGGTTACCGAGCCGGTAAGCTGATACTGGAAGCCGAAATCGAGGCCATCCAGGCTCTTGTCTTCCTTGAAGGCTTCAATCGTCTTGTTCGGGTCCTTGCTGGCGCCAAGGAAAAGCATTATCGTGGCGTCCAGCTCCACGCCCGCGTACATGGGGATGGGGCTCGGGAGCGGCGCTGTGGTCGAGAGATTGCCGACGAAGCCGCCTACGCCGCCGCCGCCCAGATAAACGCAAGCGTGCCGGGTCTCGGAGCGGCCTGTATCCGTATCGGTGGTGGTTATATTCAGGTAGCCGAAGTCGATATAGAAGCCTATGGCGAAGCTCATGGAGAACATTGCCGTCCCGAAGAAGCCGTTGGAGTATCTCTTCATGCTGCCGCCCCTCCAGTTCTCGGCGCTTGTTGCACTGGTGGAGAAGAATCTCGCGGCGGCGCCGGTGTCCTGCCAGGGATTGGACATGTTCTGATCCCAGAGAGAATTGCCCATGGTGAGGGTAAGGGCGAAAACGAAGCGGGTTCCGCCGTAAGGCAGACTGCCGAATTTCATGGCAATGCCGACGCGAACCTGACCTTCAAGCAGGTCGGAAACGCCCTGAAGCTCCGCATCGTCGCTGTCCAGCAAAGCAAACATTTGATCCGCGATAGCGCGGGCACGGGCGTTGCCGCCCACCACCGCCGCAACATGGAGGATGAAGTTCAGCTCGCCGATAAACGGGAACTCGCCGTAGGTGGTGCGCGTTTTGCTGCCCTGAAGCTGCGCCGTGTCATAGGGAGCGTCACAGAGCTCCGGGTCGCCGCCGCCCTGCTCGATTATACCGCCGGGGCCGAACACGCTCTCTGCGTCCACGGGCAAGTTATAGTCGAAGGTAGTCGGGTCGTAGTCTGCGTCGCTGATTACGGAGTAGCCGGTTGAAACCGGGTCGTAGCACATTTTTGGCGTAACTTCTCCCGTTGCGTCGTTGACCGCAGCCACCTGCTTGTCCGTGGTAATCTGTGCGTACAGAACGTCGCCGTAGCTGTATTCATCCGCCCTGTCGGGCTTGAACTCCTTAAGGTCAACGCGCCATGTGTCCGTAGCCGCGTCGTATTCCGCCTCAAATTCTCCGTGCAGCTCGTTGGTCAGCGGGTTCTGGAAGAAGAAGGTGACGCCGAGAATGTTCTCCTGACGCTTCTGTCCGTCCAGCATATAGCCCTCGCCGGGGCTGACTCGGGCGGCAAGCACCGTTTTCTGGCCGTTCATCTCAAGAATCTTCACGTCCGACATATAATGCTGATCCTGGATGGCATAGACATCCTGAATATGCGCTCCCAGCGTGGAGAAGGAGGGAATCTCCACGAGGCCGATGTTCATAGCGCTTTGGGCGGTCTTGGCGTTATAGCCGGGCGCACGCATCTCGCAGATGGTCAGCGCGCCGTTGTAGCTTACTGCGTAGCGAACCGCAGTGTTGGCTGCGACGCGGGCCGCAGGGAGCGTGAAAGCTCCGCTGCCGTCAGTAACGGCGGAACCGGCGCCGTAATAGACCACGGCGCTTTTCGCCGGGCTGAGCTTGCCGCCGGGACGCCCTGTGGCAAGGTTTATCTCCTGCGCCTGTACCGTGCCGGATACCGCGCATGGGAAGATACTGTTAACGTCGGAGCTGACAGACAGCCTGACGACGTTTTCCTCCCGGTCGGTGCCCACGCGAATCGGGAACATAAGCCCGCAGTACTGCGTGCTGCTGCGCGTATCGCGCCAGAGCGGGACGCAATCGGTATACTTCTCCGCAAGCGGCGCGACCAGCAGCATCACATTGTTTACCACAGCGTCGTCCGCAACGATATAGGTCCATGTATCCGCCTCCGGATTATAGGCGGGGTTGGGGTCAAGGGCAAGGATGCCCTTAGTCGTGTCAAAGTATTGCAGATCCTTGGCGCTCACCTGTATGGTTACGGCGTTGCCCGAGGTATCGAAAACCGGCCAGATGCTGGTGTAGGGCTGGTCTATCTGGAAAACCTTCGTCATCTCCGAGTTGAGATAAGGAGAGTTGTTGGACTGATCGAGGCGCATACCGTTCTTGCTCTCGGCCTTGTAATAGCCGATGCCGGAGCCGCGCGCGCCGGCAGCCTGTCCGCGATCGTTGAGCACGGTTTTGAGGGTGATGCGCTCGCCAAGATAGTAATCGTGTTCGCCGCTCGTCAGGCCCTCAAAGCTGCCGTAAGTACCGTCGTCTATACGAACCTTTGCGGGAATCTTCTCAAAAACGGGCTTGATCTTTATGGTGCCCTTCATGGAACCGGGGGTGCCGGAATTACTCGTCCAGTTTACGAAACCGTCGCGGGTTGCGAGAGCGTTGATCATGCTCTGCGTCACCGTCACGTTCATGGTGCGGGTGCCGGGAGCGGAGTTGGCGATGCGGTAGGTGGAACCGTCTTCCGCAACGGCGTCGATTCCCACGAAGCGGCTGTATTCGCTGCTGTTTTGCGCCGTAAGGGCGAAGCTTTCGCCGCTGCGCACGGTGACGGAGGCATCGGTCAGGGAGCTGTTGATGTAAACGCCGTTGAGCTGCTTTTCATCGTCCTTGGGAACGCCCCGCAAATTAAGCGGGTCGGCGGGCTGGACCTCAAAGGTGAACTGCCGCTTGATGGGCTGGAGAGAATGGACGGTCACGGTCGAGGGAGAGTATAGCCAGTCAAAGTCACCAAATGACTTAATGCGGGCGGTATAAACGCCGTAATACCACGGGTTCTTCGCTTCTCCGAAGTAGTGCTCGACCGTTTCGTAACTGAAGCTGTTTCCGATAAGAACGCCCTCAAACGTGTTGTTATCGATCTCTTTGATCGTCTTCTGCGTATAATCCTTACCGCCGTCATCCGAGGTCCGGGAGATGACCTTAAGGATTCCGCCGAAGTTTCTCGGAACGTCAGCAGACCAGGTGAGCTGAATGCCGTCATAGAAATAGGTCTCGCGGCCCCAGTTGTTATTGAACCAAAGGCCGACGCTCTCATACTTGTCGGTGGCGCTGAAGACGCCGCCGCTGCCGATGATCGTTGCGCCGCCAAAGCTCTCGATGCTCGTAAAGGCGTCGTCCAGATAGGCGTCGGACACCATGAGCTCCGCCTCCTGCTCCGCCGCGGGGATCACCACGCGGGCGGTGCCGATGCCGGTGGTGCATTCGCTTACCGGGGTCAGCGTCACATAAAAGTCCTTCTCGTCCTTGCCTTCGCCTACGGGAATCTCCAGCGTGCGGCTCTCAAGACCCATCGGGAAGTAGAGCTTCGCGCTCACGCCGGAATAATCATCGCCCTGCATGGCGCTGCCGTCGTAGGTGGCGACCTGGACCGTGACTATCTCGTTTATAGCGCCCTCGCGGGTAACGGTCAGCGTGACTTTGCCCTCCTCAGCGCTGTACTCAGCCTGAGAAAAGCTCACGACGACCTCCTCCGGCGCATCCTCGTCCTTTATCATGACGTAGCTGGTGAAGAAGTCTTCATGCAGCAAGAAGCTGCCGCCGGGTTCCTCCAGCGTGAGCATTACGCTGCTGTCGCCGTCTGATTTATCGGAATAGAGCGGCGTGATAACGAGGAATTTTACGCTCTCGCCCGCAGCATAGTCCAGCTTGAAGAGATAGCCGGGGATGGAGTTCGTCACTTCTTCCTCCTGCTCGGGCTCGGGAAGGCTGTCGCCGCCGTTATCGTAAACTTCCTGAAGAGCGGGACTCATCCATGAGATGCTGCTCTCCATCGGCTGACGGTCGGAGACCGTGCCGGTAAAGGCGTTGCGGGCAGCCTGAAGGGGATTTTTTGCGGGGGACGGCTCCGGCTCGGCGGGCGAAACGCCCTCCTCCGCGACAGGCGCTATCTCCTCGGGAACAAGCGTAACGGCTTCTGCTTCGGGACTTTCGCCGGCGGCTTCTTCCCCGCCCTCGACGCTGACGCTGCCGAGCTTGTTTCCGGATGCGTCCGTGATGTCCGCGGAGCCCTGCCGTTCGATAAGCTCCGCCATCTCCTCCTCGCTGAGCTCCGGGACCTCTTCAAGAGTATCCTGGTTCTCGCGTATGGCGTCAACCAGGGAAAAGATGCCGAGCTCTGCCACAGGAGCCTGTTTCACGCGAAAAATCTCGGCCTTGTAGTTTACGCCGTAATGGCTGGTTATGTCGGCCAGCTTCAGCGTTACGCTGGCTTCCTCGCTGAGGTCGCCCGTGCGCTGGATGGGCACGTAGAGCTTTTTTTCGCTCTTTTCGCTTATTTCAAGCTGACGCTCGCGGATGAAAAACCAGTTGCCCGCGGCCAGATCATCCGGGGTGGAAAGCACGATTTGGCTCGTGGGGTCCAGCACGATGCGGAGCTCCTCCGCCGCCGCTGCCAGCGCAGCCTCTGACAACTGAACAGTAAAGATGAAAGCCAAGATAAAAGCGAACAGTTTTTTCAGGTGTTTCTTCATATTCAGGCTCCTTTTATCATCTGTGAAACGCCCGGTTTTCCCGAAGCGTCACGAATATTATCGGTCAATGAGCGCGCTCCGTCCCCGCCCCGGCGGATCGACCGCCGGGGCTGCAAGCGGGTGAGAGAAATCAGGTCACGCTTTTTTGGGGGCAGCGCCGCATAATTCCGCCGCAAAGCTTGGAGGCTCTGCCTTAGTAGAGGCTGTTTTCGCGGATTTTGTCATCAATAGGGTTAGTCGGCACTCCCTCGACGTTATCCCAGGGGTTGCCCGCGCCGCTGATGCCCTCGAGCTCCTCTTCGGAGATGGGCTTCATTTCCTTAGACTCTTCCGTATCCTGGGGCTTGGGGTTGTTTTTCTTTAAACACATAATCGGTTCCTCCTGTTCATTTATTCTATATAGTCAATAAAAATCAGAAATTCTTCATTTTATTGCATCCCATTGTATGGTTTATCTGCCCGAGCTTGATTTGAGCAAGGGTATCCGACACATTATGCATCGAGCGGAGCGGCCAGCGGGATAAATTCGCTGCTGCAAAGGAGAAGGCGCATTTTTCCTCTGCGGATCGGCGTCACGACGCGCTCGCCGGGTTCCAGATGCAGCGGCGTCACCCCGACGGAGCTTTGCAGGCCGGCATCGTCATATTCCACCGCCAAAAGGTAAGCGTCCAGCGGCGACGGGCTCTTGTTCCAAACGGCCGCGCCCTCCCCGACAAGCGTCATGGAAACGCCCTCCGCCGCCGACGGCGTCCAGCTTTTTTCCGCTTCCAGCGCGGCGCGGACATTCAGAATGCCCCAGCCGTAATACTCGTCGTAACCGGGGTCTCCTCCATCCGTCGCCGTCTGTCCGAGCAGTTCCATGATATCGGCCGCGCCAAGCTCCGGTCTCGCGCTCCAGAGCGCCGCCGCCGCGCCTACCGCCAAAGGCACGGAAAAGCTGGTGCCGCTCGCCTCCGTGTAGCCGCCCTTGTAGTAAGTCGTCGTAAGCTTCTCGCCGGGTGCGAGCAGATATACGCCCTTGTGATGGTTTGAGCGCAGGGATACGCTGCCGTCGTTTCTCGCCTCGCCGACGCCGAGCACGCTGTCATAGGCCGAGGGATAGCTGAGGGCGGCCGAGCCGCCGTTTCCCGCCGAGGCAACTATAAGCACGCCCATTTCCGCAGCATGGTCGATGGCCTCCCGCAGCGCGGGAGAATCCTCGGGAAAGCCGAGGCTGAGGTTTAGTATATTGCAGCCAAAATCGTCCACGCCGCCGTAGATCCCGCTAATGACGTTGCTTATCTTGGAGCTCTTCTGCTTGAAGCATTTCAGAGGAACGAGCGTCACGTCCGGCGCGACGCCGACAAAGCCCTCCCGGCTCCGCCCTGCAATCAGGCCCGCCACGCTGGTGCCGTGGCCGAAATCATCGCCGGTATCGGCAGAACCGTCGATATAATTCCAGCCCTCAGCCAGACGGTCCGCAAAGTCCTCATGCGGCGTGATGCCGGAATCCAGCACTCCCACGCGGATGCCCGCGCCTGTCGCGCCCTGTTCGTATGCCGCAGCCGCGCCTATCATGTCCAGATGCCACATATCGTCGGAATACCAGGGGGAAATGGCGCCGGACAGCTCCGCATCCTCCGACAAAAGGGTGACGGTTGTATCCTCCTCATACCATTCAAGCGCGCCGGAAAGCAGCAGCCGGCGCAGCTCCTCCTCGTCAACAACCGCGAACGGGCCGCAGGTATCCGCAGCAGCCGAGAGGGCGGCTTCATCACGGGTTTTCACTATGAAACGCCCGCCGTCCCTGCCTTCCGCCGGGAACGCGCAAACAAGCAGCGCAGCCAACGCCGCGCAAATGGCAATATGCAGCAGCCGATTCAAGCCATTACCTCCGAGTATAACAAAAACGAATTTGTTATGATATTGTTAAGCCGCGTGAGCGTTTTCCGTAGGACGCTTCACTGCCCCCGTTTTCTGCCTCGGATCGTGCCGGGGAGGCGGCAAAGCGGAAGCTGTGTCAGCGCCGCAAGAGACCCTCACCTGACACGCTTTGCCGAGGAAAAGTCTCCGAAGAATCACACGCAAGAAACAAATTGTAAATTAATTATAACATTATCGCCAGTTATTTTCAACATTGTCGCGACTTTTTTGCGCTTCATCTTATACATAAATTATGTATAAAAATTGTGCTTTTTCTGAGAATTTTGCTTGCAGCGACTATATTTCTTGAAATAACATGCAGGATAGCGTATACTTCAAGTATAGGATTACAACATGCCCGCTCTTTTCTCTGAGGGCTCAGGGTTCGGAAGGTGCAGAAAATGTTATGAAGAGATTAATCGGCCTGCTTCTGTGTTTATTGCTGATGTTTTCGTTTCTTTTGCCTGTCAGAGCGGCTGAGGATACGGGCTCAGGCTTTTTTCGTCTCGGCCAGGCCGCGGGGGTGGATATCGTGCCGCTTTCTCCGGCGGGCGACGCCGTTGCCGCCGTCCGGCGCACCGTCGGCGGCGTTGAAGAGGTTTTTTACCCCGGCTCGGCTTCGCTTGCGGTAACGCTGAAAAGGACGGAGGCAGGGCGGCAATATCTGCTCCTTTTAAGGCGCAAGCCGGACGACGGCATTCTCTTCGCAGAGCAATCGGAAGGCGGCGGGAGCCTGAGCTTTTCCGTTCCTGCGCCGCGTCCCGAAACGGCGTTTGATTATGAGCTTATTATCAGCAGCGACGCCGAAGGCTTTGCCACGCTTTTTATTCCTCTTGCGTATATGCCGCGCGCCGAAAGCTCCGACGAGCCTGTCACGGCGGAAGAGCCTCCTTCTGATAATGAATGCCGGGGCGGCGCCTCCTGCCCTCTGTCGGCTTTTTCCGATCTGGAGCCCGGCGCCTGGTACCACGACGGCATACATTACGCGCTGGAGAGGGGCTTGATGAACGGCGTCGGCGACGGCCTGTTTTCCCCCTCCGGCCCGGCAAGCCGCGCAATGCTTGTCACGATGCTCTGGAGCATGGAGGGAATGCCGGAAGCGGGCGGAGAAGCATCCTTCAGCGACGTGCCTGACGGAGAGTGGTTTTCCGAAGCAGTCCACTGGGCGGCGGCGCAGGGTCTTGTTTCCGGTTACGGCGACGGACGTTTCGGCCCGGGCGACAATATCAGCCGCGAACAGCTTGTCACTATCATTTTTCGCCGCGCCGAGCGTCTCGGCGAGAGCGCGGCTTCCGACGGCGCCGAAGCCCTGAGCGTCTTCATCGACGCGGATAGGATATCGGACTGGGCCAGGCAGGCGATGCAATGGGCTGCAGCCACAAAGCTTATCAGCGGCGTCGGCGGCGGCAGGCTCAGTCCCGAAGTATATACGAGCCGCGCGCAGCTTGCCACGGTTTTCATGCGCCTGGCTGATGCTCGCGGCGCGACGGAGTAAATCAGCGACAGTCAAATTCATAGTTTCAGGAGGAACGCACAATGAGCAAATTCGGAAGAAAAGCATCAGGGATCGCGCTGGCTTTGGTCATGCTCGTCTCGCTGCTCCCCGCGGCGTCGGCAACGGAAGCCAACGTGATTTGGGTCGGCGGGCAATGCTGCAGCAGCAGCGAAAGCGGCACTGGATGGACCTGGGACGCAGATAACGCGGTCCTCAGCCTGAACGAGTTTATATACGCGGGCGCCGGGCACGTGGTGGGCTCCACTGCCGCCGCGATTTGGTATGAAGGGACGAAAGAATTGACCATAAAGTTCAGCGGGAAAACCGTGCTGACGGCAACGGCAACGGCAACGGATCTGGAAAACATCTACGGCATTTACAGCAAGAGCGCCAACGTAACAATAATAGAAGATGCCGATGCGAGCGCTGAAAATGACGAAGAGGGAAGCTCCACACTATATATCACATCCGGAACAGCAAGTAAGCAAAGCGTAGGCATCAAGCTTTCGGGTGAAGAATACAGTCTCACTATCGGCGGGAACGCTTCTTTGATAGTCTCCGGCGGCGATGTTGCCGGCGATGTTGCTGACGACCATTACAGCGTCGGCATTTCTTGCAAAAACATTTCGATAATTGAAGGAGCCAAGGTGGCGGTCTGGGGCGGCAGTGAAGGCGTCGGCCACAGCATCGGCATTGATTGCTGGGATGTATATTTAAACAACTCCTTTGTGACATCCTCCGCCCTCGGTATTAAAGGCGACGGTGAGAGCATTGGAGTTAATTGCTTGAATATTACGGGAGAGAACCAATGTTGTTTGATATCCTTTGGCGGCGATATTTCCGGCAAAGGAAAAAGCACCGGCATTGTTTGCTGTGATATTTCGTTAAACAAGGGCCTTCTGATGGTCGCCGGCAGCGATATTTCCGGCGACGGTAACAGCACCGGCATTGATTGCCATAATCATGATATTTCGTTAACCAATAGCGTTTTGACAGTCGCGGGCCGCAATATAGCCGGCGACGGTGACAGCACCTGCATCGATTGCGATGATATTTCGATAGAGGATGCCATAGTGACAGTCGCCGGCGGCGATATTTCCGGCAACGGCGACAGCACCGGCATTGATTGCGATAATCTTTCGATAAAGCTCACTGAGGAGCCGGACTCAACAGACGACACAGAATACATGGTGACAGCCTCCGGCGGCGATGTTTCCGGCGACGGCGACAGCACCGGAATCGATTGCTATGACATTACGGTAAAAAACGCCACGGTGAAGGCCGTTGGCGGCGATATTTCCGGCAGCGGTGACAGCACCGGAATCGACGCCTTGAGCCTGAATACGGCAGATTGGTACAGCTCTGTAAGCGCCGAGGGCGGAGCAGGACGCAATAGCTACGGAATCTACGTGGCAGACGATGTCACGATCGGTCTGGACAGTCAGGTGGACGCGCGCGGCGGCAAGGCAACATACGAAAGCTGCGGCTTTAAGCTGGATAATACGGAATATAATATAGAGAATGTTTCCGAGGATTCCGATGAAGATGAAAATTCTATTGTCCGTATCTGCAACGGCGGGCAATTGGAGGCTCACGGCGGAGAGGCCGGAAGCGTAAGCCGCGGCGTCGATATCCATAAGGGGCGGATCGTCATGGAAAACGACGACAGCAGCGAGGAACCTACCGCTGAGCTGAAGCTGAAGGCATATGGCGGAAAGGCGCCGAGAAGTATCGGCATCGATATTGCCTGCTCTTCGGCCGATGATGACGAGGAAACAGAGCCCGAACCGGCGATTCTCCTCTGTGACGACGCGGATCTTTCTGCCGCAGGCGGCGAAACCGAAAATGAAAGCACCGGATTATATATCTCCGGCAGCATCGCTCTCCGGGACAGCGCATATCTTAACGCGAACGCAGTGATGGGCGCTCTTAATTCTATCGGCATCCGATTTGACGGCTCCTATGACCTGACGCTGACCGGCAGCTCCAAGCTGCTCGCCATGGCGTATAATTCGTATGGGCAAAGCGTCGCGATCGATTCTTATCAGGGCACCATCTCCGTAGCCGAAAACTGCGCGCTGGAAACTTATGCCTCCGGCGACCAGTCCAGTGCGGCGATAGCTAATCTCAAAAAGCTGATACCCGGCGGAACTATCGGCGCCTTAGCAGACTCAAAGTCCGGAATAAGCTACGGAATTCTGTTCAGCGAGGCGGATAACAGCATAAATATCATCACCGGGGACCTGATGGCAACCGGACAAAGCGCGGCGCTCTGCGGAGTAGTCAATCAGGAGGACGAGGAACAACAGTTGACCGAAGTGACCATCACGGCGCCCCATATCGTATACAGCGAGGAAGCGGAAGAAGGCGAAATGATAACCGTGGAGCCCGCGGACAGCGTTTCAACGCTTTCAGCAGGTCAGAGACACAAGCTGATCATAGCCGCCGCTAACGGCAAGATTGCAAGCGCTAAGCTGACGGACATTACCGAGACTATAGCCTACGGCAAGGAAATATCCTTCACGGCAAAGGCGAACCCGAATATCTTCGTAAAGGTGGAGGATGAATACTGGAGTTGCGGCGATACGGTTATTTCCCGCAATGCTCCGGCTGCGCCGGGCGCGGGGATTTGGCGATATACGCTCGTTCTCGTTCCGGCTTACGAGGAATTTGAATTTGACGACGAAGTAATGGTATTTTACAATGATGAATATTATGAATTCATTCCTAAGGACGGCAAGCTGATAATCACGACTCTTGAAGACCCGGACGACCCGGAGGATACAGAGGTTTTCATCCCGGATGTGGAGCTGAGAGCGCGGCACGTTCCCGCTCAGTCCCGCAGCGACGAAGAGGCTGCAAATAAGCCCGACCGGGAGGCAGAGAAGCGTTTTGACCCGGTCGAGCCCGAGAAAGGCGGCAGCATGAGCAATTTCAAGCTCTCCGACACTTATACGGAGGGCTCCTACAGCGACGTTGATAGCGGCGATTGGTATACGGAAAACATCCGCGCCGCTGTAAATTACGGCCTGCTGCCGGATAATGGCGGCGGAGACTTCGGCGTAGGCGAGGAGCTGAAGCTCAGCGAAGCGCTGGAGATCGCGGCGCGTTTGCATAATCTGTATTTCGGAGGCAGCGGCAAATTCGAGCAGGACGCGGGTGAGGGCGGATATCAGGTATTTTCCGATTACGCCGAGCGTTACGGCTTCTTCGTGGATGAAGAACAGAACATGACCGACACTATCACGCGCGGGCAGTTCGCCGCCATGATCTCGGCCGCCATGCCGGACGAAGCGCTCATGGCCATAAACGACGTAAGCTCTATCCCCGACGTTTCGCCGGACGACCCCGACTACGCGGCGATCCTGCGCCTTTATAACGCGGGCATCCTGACCGGCGTAGACCTCCACGGCTCCTTCGCCCCCGACGCTCCCATCACCCGCGAGCAGATGGCGGCGGTCGTGACCCGCGTGGTCGACCCCGCGCTGCGGAAGCAGATAGCGCCGTGACGCCGCGCAGGAAGAGCAGCGAAGCATAGCTTAAATCCTTCAGCATATAGTAAGCGCCGCAGGCAGGCTTTGCAGATAAGCAGAGCCATGACCTGCGGCGCTTTTGCTTTATACGGCGTGTGAATGCTGATATTTACTTGAGCCACTTAAGGGAAAATGCTGATGAACATTTGAGCGTGATCGTAAATTAAAAGGGCGGATTGCACCGTGGCGCCTGACGAGAGAATGAATAGGGCCTCTCATGGATTCAAGAAGAAATCTGCGGGAGTCTTTGACATTATCTCGAACGGCCTGCGAGAACGCATGGCATTCTCATGGAGTTTCACAGACAGGAGGCACAGGCATAACAGAACTGACGAACCGGAGCAAGATCAGGCAGAACCACCTGCTGGAATGGAGCTAACGTTCGGTAAGCCGCTGGTGTGCGGAACACGACATCAAACCCAAAAACTATTACAATTGGCAAAAGAAGGTCTTCACTGCCATGATTGAGCAGCAGGGGTTCCATATGATGGAAACCGAACTCCGGCTTGCTTAGTTGCCTCCCACCGGCTCCGGTACCGATGCAAGACGGAGCACCGGTTGCTTCGGTACACATAGGAGAAGCTGCGTCGATGTAATGGGCAACGTAAGCCGCTATACCTACGATATGCAGGGCAAAGTCCTCGGCGCGACGGACGCAAAGGGCAGCGCGACGGGCTATGCCTACGATGATTTTGCCTGTCTCGCTCAGACAATGACGCCGATTGACGGCAACCTTAACAACGTGGTAAAATATACATACGACCCCGTTGCCGACCTTACCAAGCAGGAGATGAGCATAGGCAACGTCTCGGCAACACGCTCGCCGAGGCGGCGGGCAGCATAACCAAAACTTACGCCTACGACGCCTTCGGCGTGGAACTCTCGCCCGTGTCGTCCGACGCGAACCCCTTCCGCTACTTTGGCGAATACTTCGACGCGGAATCCGGGGATTATTACCTCCGCGCGAGGTACTCCGCGCCGGGGCTCGGGCGGTTCCTCAGCGAAGATCCCGTCCGCGACGGCAGTAACTGGTATGTGTATTGCAATAATAATCCGGTTAGGTTTATAGATAGCTTTGGACTCTCTCCTGTAGCAATACGAGATTATACCGAAGGATATGCCGGAGCGGTTGAATGGGACGAGCGGTTAGGGGTAGCAACTTTTAAACTAAACGATAATGTATTTTATTCAACTGGCTCTGGTTATAACTTGGAGGGCTTCACAGTCTCTAATATAAATGGAAAGTTGTATGCTGAAGACAGTGATTTAAACTATTTCTATTTTGGAATTACCCCATCTGATACAGAAGCTGGTGTTAAAATATCAATGTATGATGGTAAGGCATATATAGATATTAGTGACCCTGTTTCAAATTCACTTGACAGTAATTACATAAACTTTAAAAGCTTAAGCGGAAACTATTGGAAGTTTGCTGAATTGGTTGGAAATGAAGGACCATGGAATCTTAAATATCGAGATGAGAATGATCTTAAAAACCCGTTTCATTGGGAGAATGCTTTAGGCATTACTTTTTGGGGGTATCAAACAAAGATGCTTTTAAATGGAAGGCTTGTAACCGTTGAACAAGTTGGAAATATAACTTATGGTTATATAGCGACGGTTGCAGGTATAGACAGATTCTTGATGAGGGCAGGGCCTGCTGTTAACCATTTTTTAGGTCACTTTATTTTCGCCTGGGATAATGAATTTGCAGACCAAGCTCTTTTTACGTTGGGAGAAAATTGGTATAGAACGGGAGTAATGCAATGAAAAAGAATAAAGCACCGCTAACGATATTCTCAATTATTGCCATATTCGTAATACTGGCTTTTGTAATCTGCTGGAAGCTTTTTTATATTGGCGAGAACAGGTTCTTAATTGCTCCAAGCTATGATAAAGCGGATAGTTTATTAAACAACAATTATAAAGAGTTATCATATGTTTTTGATGAATTATCCGATTTAGACTACGACAGTGTATCAATTAGCGAACTATTATTCGTTGATGGAGCATGGAAGAATAATGATGAAAACAAAATGTTTATGGAAGTTGAACGCAAATCAGAAAATTATGAAGATACTATACCTGTTCCCGATGAATTGTGTGCGCATATAATAGCTCTTCATAAAAAGGGCGTGAGGGATATTTCTTGGTCAAAAAAATCTGCTCGCTTAACAATTTGGAATACTATGTCTGAAAGCCGAGGTATAGTCTATTCTGAAAGTGGTGCTCCTGATGGAGAACAACTTGTCGAGGTTAAGCAATTGTCAATAGATAATTGGTATTACTATGTTCATAATTATGAGAAAGCCAAAGAGATGTATCCCGAACGTTTTATGTAGCTATTTATCTTTAGTATAACATCCTCTACGACGCGCGCGGCAACCGCGCAAAGCTCATAGTCGCGGGCGGCGAAACCGTCACTTATGCCTACGACGCCTTCGGCTTGGAGCTCTCGCCTGTGTCGTCCGATGCGAACCCCTTCCGCTACTCCGGCGAATACTTCGACGCGGAAACCGGCGATTATTACCTGAGAGCGAGATACTATAACCCACGCGTAGGTCGCTTCCTGACGGAAGACCCCGTCCGCGACGGCAATAACTGGTATGTGTATTGCAACAATAATCCGGTAAGATACGTTGACCCGAGCGGAAAAATAGCGTTAGTAGACGATGCGTTAGTTACGTTAGT
>JAEEUX010000239.1 GCA_016290695.1 Oscillospiraceae bacterium | reverse complement strand
GGGGCGAGGCGGTATATCATCGTGAGGATAAGCGTTCTTATCTGGAAGCCGTCCACGTCCGCATCGGTGCAGATGATGATTTTGTTCCAGCGGAGGTTATTTATATCGAAGGCGCTCATGTCCTTCGAGTGCTTGTTTTGTATCTCGACGCCGCAGCCGAGGACCTTTATAAGGTCGGTGATTATCTCGCTCTTGAAAATCTTGTCGTAATCGGCCTTGAGGCAGTTGAGTATCTTGCCGCGCACGGGCATGATGCCCTGATACTCCGCGTCACGGCCCTGTTTGCAGGAGCCGAGAGCGGAATCGCCCTCGACGATGTAGATTTCACGCTTTGATACATCCTTCGTGCGGCAATCTACGAATTTTTGGATGCGGCTCGTAATGTCCACGCTGCCGGAAAGCTTCTTTTTGATATTGAGGCGCGCTTTCTCCGCCGTTTCGCGGCTGCGCTTGTTGATAAGAATCTGCTCGGCTATCTTCTCCGCGTCGATGCGGTTCTCGATGAAATAGACCTCGAGGCGCTCCTTGAAGAAATCCGTCATAGCGTCCTGTATGAACTTGTTGGTGATGGACTTTTTCGTCTGGTTTTCGTAGGAGGTGCGGTTTGAAAAGCAGTTCGTCACGAGCACAAGGCAGTCCTGAACGTCGGCAAAGGTGATTTTGCTCTCGTTTTTCTGATATTTGTTCTGCGCCTTCAGATAGGCGTCCACGGCGGAAACGAAAGCCGTTCTCACGGCCTTGTCCGGCGCGCCGCCATGCTCGAGCCACGATGAATTATGGTAATACTCTATGAGGTTCACGCGGTTTGAAAAGCAAAATGCCGCGGAAATTTTCAGCTTATAATCGTTTTTATCCTCTCGGTCGCGCCCGCTCCGCTCGCTCTCGGCGTAGTATGGCAGGGTGAGGCTGTCCTCCCCCGCTATCTCGGAAACGTAGTCCATTATGCCGTTTTCATAAAGGAACTCCGTGGTCTCAAAGCCGGAACCGACGGTCTTCTCCCGGCGGAAGCGGAAGGTAACGCCCTTGTTCACAACGGCCTGACGCTTCATAACGTCGAGGAAGTATTCGTCCGGGATGGAAATATCGGTAAAAACTTCTATATCCGGCTTCCAGCGGATAAGCGTACCCGTACGTTTGCCCTTTTCCTCGACGGAAGTAAGCCCGCCGATATTCTCGCCCTTTTCAAAATGGAGGCTGTAGCGTTTCCCATCGCGCCAGACGGTAACGTCCATATATTCGGAGGAATACTGCGTCGCGCAGGAGCCGAGACCGTTAAGGCCAAGGGAATATTCGTAGTTATCCCCTTCCTTATTGTCGTACTTGCCGCCGGCGTAAAGCTCGCAGAAAACAAGCTCCCAGTTATAGCGCTGCTCCACCGGGTTATAATCCAGCGGGCAGCCGCGCCCGAAGTCCTCAACCTCTATGGAGCCGTCCTTATATGCAGAAACGATGATAAGCTTGCCATGACCCTCGCGCGCCTCGTCGATAGAGTTCGACATTATCTCGAAAACCGCGTGCTCGCAGCCCTCAAGGCCGTCAGAGCCGAAGATCACGCCGGGACGCAGCCTTACTCTGTCGGCTCCCTTGAGCATGGAAATACTGTCGTTACCGTAATTTGCGGAGCTGGTTTTACTCATTGGTTTCCTCCGATGTAAAAGCAATAATAGTTACACATACTAAATAACTTTATCACAATGGGGCAAATAAATCAACTATGCCTTATCTCATTTATTTGATTCCATGGCTCTGAGCGCGCCCATGCAGTGTATTCTTACGACGCGGTTTTCGTCCGTTTCGGAAAGTCTTTTCAGCTTTTCCGCAAAGGGTCTTACAAATTCCGGTCTGCGTTTGCCGAGGACGCGGAATATCTCCGGCGCTTCCATCCTCACCTTGTCGTCAGCATCCTGCAAAAGCTTCTCAAAGACCGGCATAAAGCCTTCATAAATATCCGGCCTGTTCGTGGCGATATTCTCCGAGGCCCAGATGAAGCTGAGCCTTACCTTCGCCTCTTCATCGGAAGCAAAGCGGAACATATCGCGCCAATACCGCTCTATCAAATCATAGCTGCCCCGTCCTATTCTTCCGAATGCGTTTAACGCGCGCTCGCGCAAAAGCGGCGACGGGCTATCCAAAAAGGGCGCTATCGCGGGAACTGCACCGCCCACCGCCGAAGGATACAAAAGCCCGATTTCCCCAAGCAGCCAGAGTGCCTTTGCCTTGATTTTTTCGGATTCATGGGTAAGGAGAGATGAAAGATACGGTACGCTCTCCTGCCACCTGTTCTTTTCCTTCGTCAATATCCCAAGTTCTTTATAAAGTTCCTTGTCGTTCAATCTCGCACCTCCTTTGCAAGCAAAAAACGGCGGCAGAAAGCCACCGTTTTGTTTATGCAGTTATTGCCGCGATTTTTTCCGAAATGTACTCGGCCACGGCGTTTTTCTCGATGCCGAGCGCTACGCTGAATTCGCCGAAAAGCATGTCCTCGGCCTTTTTCATGTACCGCTCGTCGAGCGCGCCGAATTTGTGTTTCTGCTCCTCGGCTATTTTCTTTTTCTTGTAGATTGACATGGTCAGCTTGATGAGCTCCAGGCAGTCAAAGCTTTTTATACAGGCTTCGTAATGTTCGGATAGCTGGCGCAGGACCTTGTTGTTGTATGCCTGCGCGTTGATGGAGGGGATTTGCCCGATTAGCTCCTCCGCTTTCTCGCGCGAGATGACCGGCCGCATAACCACATTTTGATTATCGACGGGCGTGGAAACGGTGCAGCGCTGGTAGAGCGGTTTGAGGATGTAATACTCCTTCTCCTCCGTTTTGGAAAGCTGCTTCGTTTCGACCGCCTCAACCTTGCAGACACCCATCCCCCCGTAAATTATCATGTCTCCCGGCTTAAACATATTTTCATCTCCTGTTTCTTTGCTTGCCTTAAAAGCGCCCATGCCTAAACGCTCTTTTAAACGCGGTTTTTTCTCCTTCAAAGCCACGTTTACTGCTTCATTATGTTTACAGTATAGCACACTATTCCCGAAAATGTAAGAATATTTTCGATTTTTCAAACTTTTTTGCGGGATTATCGGTTAGTTGAACGGCATTTTCATCGTGTTTCATAACAAAGCTGCAACCAATTATATTAATTATAAGAAAACAGGTATGATTTACCTCGATTTTGAATAAACTAAGGCAAGCACTACAAAGGAGGCAAACATCATGACGAGGACCGAAACGAAGGAGCTTACAAAGCTCCGTGACGAGCTTGACGCTGTAACAGACAAGCTGCACCACGCGCGATATCTATTTAATTCCGCGCTGGAGGATGAGCTCGTGTATTCAAGTATCTATGAGATAAACATGCTCAATTCGCGCTATTCATATCTTCTGCGCCGTATAAAGGAGATTCGCGCGGAAGCCGATGCGAGCTGAAGGAGGCGGCAATGGAACACGCTTTACCCTATGCGGTGGCTGCCGCCGTACTTATAGTTTTAATCACATGCGCCCGTTCATCCGTCAGGCCGCTGAAGAAGCTCGTTTCTCTCGGGCTGAGTTCGTGTCTCGGGCTTGCCGGACTGATTGCCGCCAATCATTTCGGCGCGTACATAGGTGTAACGCTCGGTGTAAACCTTCTGAACGCCGCAGCGCTCGCCGTTCTCGGCGCGCCCGGCTTTGGGCTTCTGCTTATGCTGAAGTGGCTGTACAGTATTTAGCCGGCCAAAACAGTTTCCGCGAGCGAGGGAAGCTCAGCTATGGTATTTATCGCGTACTGCGCCTGCGGGACTTCCCCAAAGCCGTAGCGCGCGTGGATAAACGGAATGCCCGCGCCGCAGGCGGCCTCATAATCCCCCATTGTG
>JAEEUX010000238.1 GCA_016290695.1 Oscillospiraceae bacterium | reverse complement strand
CGCGGCGGGCTACCCCGAGCCCATGGAGCGCTTCATCAGCTCCAACCCCGGCCTCCAGTCGCGCTTCGGGAAGTATTTTCACTTCGAGGACTACACCGGCGCGGAGCTGTTTGAAATTTTCAAAATGCAGTGCGCCCGCGCCCAGTATGAGCCGGACGCCGAGGCGCTCGAAAAGGCCGAGGCGCTGTTCAGCGATATGTATGCCGCGCGCGACGAAAACTTCGGCAACGCGCGCGACGTGCGGAATATTTTTGAAAAAGCCGTCGCCCGCCAGTCCGACCGCGTGGCCCAGATGCCCGCCCCGACGCGCAGCGACCTGCTCACCCTCACCGCGGCCGACCTTCTCGGCGGCTGACACGCCTCAGCCCATGAGTCCGCCGAGCTCGTCCGCTATTCCGGCCACGAGCTTTGCCAGCTTGCCGACCATGCCGCTCGGCTGCTTTTTCTTCATTATCATCGCTCCGGCCGCCGCGCCAGCGACGAGTCCGAGTCCCATTCCGCAAAAAAATCCCTTGCAGCCCATCTGGAAAATCTCCTTATACATTTAAATATAGTAAGAGGCACCGCGCAAAGCGCCGCCGAAGCTATCTTCTGCAAATTCGCCGCCCATTATCCGCGCCGAAAAAATTTCTTGTTTTTTCCCTCAATGTGATATATGATATTGTTATAATCCTTAAATATTCTGAAAGGAGCAATAAACATGAAAAACTTTATAAAGCTTATTTCTATATGCGCAGCCATCGGTGCCGCCTGCGCCGCAGTTTTCTTCTTCCGCGACGAAATAATTGACTTTATTAAAAAAATAATCAACAAGCTCTCCGACCTTAAGGACGGCAAGCTTCATTTCGGCTGCTGCGGCTGCGAGTGGGACGATTTTGACAATTTCGACGACGTCGACGGCTGAGCTCTGCTCCGCGCGCAAACACTCGGACATATCCGACATCCATCCACATCTAAGACGCTTATACAAAGGCTGCTGCGATTATCGCGGCAGTCTTTTGTGTTTTGCCAACTGCAACGTAGCCAACGCCTTCCCCGGCGCGCCGCGGGCACCGCACCCAAATCCATTGTCGGCACCCACCTGTGGGCCGGGGGCTTGCCCCCGGCATGGCAGTTGAACTTTGCATATATGTAATATGGTTGATGAATGTAAAAAATAACCACCAGTCCCGTAGGGCGCGACGACCCCGGCGCGCCGCATGCACGCGCTTCAATTTCGCGCACCCCCAACAATTTTGATAACTATACCAACAACCGCCCTCCCTATCTTTACTCATTCTCAAATTCATGCGCGAAATTGAAAATAATCCTTTACATTCCGCCTCCGTGCATGTATAATGGGGGTGTAAAAAAGCGGCAGCGCCAAAAGCTCCGCCGCCAAAGCCCGCGCGCCGCCCCGATAAGGGGGTGTCCCGCGCCAGATTCTATAACCCATAGCCCGGGCGGTTAGCGGTGTCTAACGTGCCCAGGATAACACAAAAAGGCATGGCAGAACCCCAAAATCAAACAAGGAGGAACAGCAAATGAAAAAAACCTACAAAATCGAAGTCGACTGCGCCAACTGCGCCAACCTCATGGAGGAGGCCGCCAAAAAGACCGAGGGCGTCGCGGACTGCACGGTCAGCTTCATGACGCTGAAAATGAAGGTCGAGTTCGCGGAGGGCGCGGACGAGGCCGCCGTGATGAAAAAGGTACGCGAAAACTGCAAAAAGGTCGAGGACGACTGCGAAATCTTCCTGTAAACCCCACCCCGGCGCGGCGAACTCACAGCCGCGCCGGTCTTGCTTATACATATTATAATATATCCATCCCCGCAGCCAAAAGGAGTGAGCTCCATGAACAAAAAACAGAAAAAACTGCTCGTGCGCATCATCATAGCCGCCGTGCTTTTCGTCCCGCTGTACCTCATTTCCGAGGGAATAATCGCGCTGCCCGTCCCGAAATGGGGCGTTTTCGCCTTCTTCCTCGTGCCGTACCTGCTCGTCGGCTATGACATACTGCGGAAGGCCGCGCTCGGCATAGTGCGCGGCAAAATGTTCGACGAAAACTTCCTCATGACCGTCGCCACCGTCGGCGCGATAGCGCTGGGCGAGTACGGCGAGGGCGTCGCGGTAATGCTGCTCTATCAGGTCGGCGAGCTCTTCCAGAGCTACGCCGTGGGCCGCAGCCGCCGCAACATCACCGAGCTCATGGACATCCGCCCGGACTACGCCAACATCGAGCGTGACGGCGAGCTTGTCCGCGTTGAGCCGGACGAGGTTGAGCCCGGCAGCGTCATCGTCGTCCAGCCGGGCGAGAAGATACCGATAGACGGCGTCGTCACCGAGGGAACGTCCAGCCTCAACACCGCCGCCCTCACGGGCGAAAGCCTCCCGCGCGACGTCGAGCCGGAAAGCCGCGTCCTAAGCGGCAGCATAAACCTCACCGGAGTCCTGAAAATCCGCACCACCGCGGAGTTTGACGAGTCCACAGCCTCGAAGATCCTCGACCTCGTGGAAAACGCCGCCTCCCGCAAATCCAAATCCGAGAATTTCATCTCGAAATTCGCGCGTTACTATACGCCCATAGTCTGTGCCGCCGCGCTCGCGCTGGCCGTCCTCCCGCCCGTTTTCTGCCTCGTCACGGGCCTCGGCATGGCCGCCTACCCCTCCGCCCTCGCCCTCTGGGGCGACTGGGTGCTCCGCGCCTGCACCTTCCTCGTCATAAGCTGCCCCTGCGCCGTCGTTATCAGCATTCCGCTCAGCTTCTTCGCCGGGCTCGGCGGCGCGAGCAATCAGGGCGTGCTCATAAAGGGCTCGAATTACCTTGAGACCCTCTCCGCCGTCCGCACCGTGGTCTTCGATAAAACGGGCACGATAACGAAGGGCAACTTCGCCGTCGAAACCGTCCACCGCAGCCCGGTCGAGCCGGAAAAGCTGCTGGAATACGCCGCCCATGTCGAGTGCCATTCCAGCCACCCGATAGCCAAAAGCATACAGGAGGCCTACGGCGGCGAAATCGACCTGAGCCGCGTCACCGACATCGAGGAAATCAGCGGCCACGGCGTCGTCGCGCGAGTGGACGGCATGAAAATCGCCCTCGGCAACGATAAGCTGATGGACCGCCTCGGCGTAGCGCACGAGGAATGCTTCCACGTCGGCACAATGCTGCACGCCGCGATCGACGGCGTTTACAGCGGCCACATCGTCATAGCGGACGAGCTGAAGGAAAACTCCCGCCGCGCAATGGCGGAGCTGCGCCGCGCCGGCGTCGCGAAAACCGTCATGCTCACCGGCGACGCCGAGAGCGTCGCGAAAAAGGTCGCGGAGGACCTCGGCATAAGCGATTACCGCGCCGAGCTCCTGCCCGCCGATAAGGTGAACATCGTCGAGGAGCTCATCGGCGAAAGCAAAAAGGGAGCGAAGCTCGCCTTCGTGGGCGACGGGATAAACGACGCGCCCGTCCTCGGACGCGCCGACATAGGCATAGCCATGGGCGCGCTCGGCTCCGACGCCGCAATCGAGGCGGCGGATGTTGTGCTCATGGACGACGACCCGCTGAAAATCGCGAAGGCGATAAAAATTTCCCGCAAGTGCCTGAGAATCGTCCGCGAAAACATAGGCTTCGCCCTCGGCGTGAAGCTCCTGTGCCTGCTCCTCGCCGCGCTGGGCCTCGCCAATATGTGGATAGCAATAATAGCCGACGTCGGCGTGATGATCCTCGCCGTCCTGAACGCCATCCGCTGCCTGTTCGTAAAAAAGCTGTAACAGCGGCCCACATTGCTGCGGCGCACCCCTTTTCGCTACCCTTGGATGCGCCGCACCTTTTTCGCTCCCCTTGGATAAGGGGAGCTGGCGGCGACGCGAAG
>JAEEUX010000237.1 GCA_016290695.1 Oscillospiraceae bacterium | reverse complement strand
ACACAAAGTATTACCTGCGTTTTTTGAACAATCTGACGAAAATCCTGACGGCGCAATCTATGCGCCGGAATTATGCGGTGTTGCCCTAACAGCGCGTCAGCCGCCCGAATGGACGACGACGCGCTGTTTTGTTAAAGGGGCGGAAGATAAACGAGATGTAAGAACGGCGCATATCTATTCATAATACTTTGCCTGCGCGTTCCACATCCTGCGGTATAGCCCGTCCCGCGCCAGAAGCTCGGCGTGGCTGCCGCAAGCGCGCAGGCAGCCGTTTTCCATCAGGTATATTTTGTCGCACATGAGGCAGGAGGCCATGCGGTGGGAGATATAAACCACGGTCTTACCCTCCGCCGCCTCGCCGAAGAGCCTGAAAATCTCATTTTCCGTCACGGGGTCGAGCGACGCCGTCGGCTCGTCGAACAAAACAAGCGGCGCGTCCTTGTAAATCGCGCGCGCTATGGCAATGCGCTGCCGCTCGCCGCCGGAAAAGAGAACGCCGGATTCGTCAAACTGCCTTCCGACGGGTGTATCAAGGCCATTGGGCAGAGCGCTCACACGCTCATAAAGCCCCGTTTTTCGCAGCGCTTCCGCCGTCTTTCCTTCTTCACGTTCACAGACGGAAACATTCTCGCGCAGGGAAAAGGCCATGAGAACATAGTCCTGAAACACGCTCGAAATGGCGGCTCTGTATGCGTCCGGGTCATATTCTCTTATGTCTCTGCCGTTTAGCAGTATGCGCCCGGCGCTCGGCTCGTAAAAGCGGCAAAGGAGCTTAATGAGCGTAGATTTCCCCGCCCCGTTCGGGCCGATTATCGAGATTTTTTCGCCGCTCCTTATCGCCATGCTAAGGCCGTGAAGCGCGTCCTCCGCCGCGCCGGGATAGCGGTAGGATACGTCTTCCAGCTCCCAGACATATTCCGGTCCTGTCACGGCGGCGTCCCCCGTTTTCATTTCCTCGGGAAGCAGCATGAATGAGGCGTACTTTTCAAAATACGCAAGCGCCCGATGCGCTTCGATTATTTTGGCGGCGACGGCTGAAAGCTTCGAGTACAGCGTCATGCCCGCGCCGACGTACATCGTGAAGCTGCCTATGTCCATCTCGCCGCCTGCTACATTTGCCGCGAAAAAGAGGTACAGGGCGCACTGTCCTGCGTATTTTACCACGTCCGTCCAAATCCAAAGCTTATTGCCGAGCTTCGTCATCTTCTGAGTGATTTTCCATTCCCGGTTCAGAAAATCGTCCGCCCGCTCGTGTATGAGTTCGGTGCCCGAAAACATCCTCACGTCCTGCGCGAGCTCGTCCTTTTTAAACATATTCAGATAATAACTCAAACGGCGGTTAACGCCCAACAGCTCCTTGCGAAATCTCGAGTCGCGCCTCTGGGCGAGGGCGCTGACGAGCAAACACAGCGCAGCGAGGACAAACACACAGAGCATCATGAGCCCGGAGCTGCGTGAAAAAACCACTATCATAGCCGCGCAGAGTATTAAGCTTACCGCAAGCTCGGAAAGCATATTCATGAGCCCGGCGACGCCGCCGGAATACCAGCTCACGCCGACTCTGGCAAGCTCGATTTCATCCTGAAAAGCGGCGTCCTCAAGCTTTTCATAGGACAAACGCGCCGCCTTCAGGCAAAGCTTCTCTTCCATTTCAAGCTGCGTTCCGGCATATAGGTTCTTCTGCGCCCTTTCAATACGGCTGACGAGGAGCGACGAAACGAGCTTCACGCAGAGCATTGAGACGGCGGCGATTATCGCGCCTTTTTTATCGCCCGCGAGCAGGGCGTTTATGAGGCTGCGCGAAAGCAGCAGCTCCGCGACGGGCGTTGCGCCGAGCAGGACGAAATTGGCACAAAACAGCAGAACGCCGCCCGGAGAACGGGCAAAAACCGAGCGCAGCAAAAAGCTGAGGGAACGAAGCGTCGCGTTTTTCATACCGCTGCCTCCCTATACATTTTTGCTTGCAACTCAAACAGTTCCGCATAGTATCCGCCCGCGCTCATCAGCTCCTCATGGCCGCCCTCCTCGATTATACGTCCGCCGTCAAGCACGATAATGCGGTCGCAAAAACGGGTCGAGGCAAGGCGGTGCGAGATGTAAACGACAGTCTTATCCTTTGTCAGCTCGTCGAAAAGTCTGTACAGCCGTTCCTCGGAAAGCGGGTCGTAGGCGGAGGTCGGCTCGTCGAGAATAAGCACGGGCGCGTCCTTATACAGCACTCTTGCCAGCGAAAGCTTTTGCAGCTCGCCGCCCGAAAGCTCCGCGCCGTCCGCTTCAAGCTGCTTCAAAAGCGGCTGTAATAACCCCTTCGGAAGCTTTGCGATTTTCTCCCCGAGCCCGACCTTTTCGAGGCACAGGCGGACTCTGTCAAGGTCAGTCTGCGCGAGGGGCTTCATGGATACGTTTTCGGCTACGGTAAAAGCGAAGATATGCGGCTTTTGAAACGCGACGGAGAAAAGCGAAAGGCTCACGGCGCGTCCGTCAGCGCGCACGCTCCCCTCCGTCGGCGGGTACAGACCCGTAAGGAGGTTTACAAGCGTAGATTTCCCCGCCCCGTTCGGGCCGACGAGGGCTATTTTCTCGCCCTGTTTAATGCTCAGATCCACCCCGTTTATAACCTCGCCCGTCTGTGAGGGGTAACGAAAGCGCAGGCCGCGCGCTTCGATTTTGCCAAAATCCTGCGAAGCCTCCGGCTCCGGGCGCGGCGCTTCTCGCGCGATACGCTCGCTGAATTCGGCAAAGTCGGCCACATACTCGCTTTGCTGCCTTGCGAAAGTAAAGCTTGAAGCAAGCGTTTCCGCGAGGGCGTAGAGCGAAGCGAAGGCCGAAAGAGCGACCGTAAACTCGCCTATGCTGAGCTTCCCCGCGAAATATTCCGCGCCGAGCAGCGCGTACATCGCTGTCTGAACAAAGAACAGCGCAAGGGAGCGAATTTGCGCGGCGGCGCATTTCTCCCGTTCGAGCTTCCGCTCCTCCGAAAGTCTCCGCGCTTTAATAGCGGCGAATTTTCGGACTATCAAATCCTCGATTTTATAGATGAAAATATCCTTATAATGCTCGTTCGTGCCGAAAAGCCCGGTGAGATAGGTCCACTTTCTCTCCGCGTCAACGAGCCCGACGCGCATCGCGTGCTCATATTTGTTCACTCTGCTCCAGAGGAAATAGACGGCGGCGCTCAGCGCAAGGTACAGCGCGCTCAGCGCAGGCGCGACGGTGAAACTCAGCGCGCAAATCATGATAAAAGTAATGAGATTTCCGGGCGCGTCCGCGAGGCTGTGGATTATCCCCTCGATGCCGCTTGCGTTATTCTCCGTCGCCATGTCCGCACGGCGCGACAGCTCAAGCAGCTCCGGGCTGAGCGTGTCGATGTAAGGGATGTTTAGATAATCCATGCCGGAATTCATCATAGCGTTAAAGCGTATATTGTTGCTTTGCATGAATACGCTGGATTTTAAACAATATATGCAGGCGGAGCTGCCCATCAGCAGCACGCTCAAGGTCAAAATCGCGCACAAAACACGCGAAAAAACCCATCCCTCGGCGAGCGCGTTCACGACGCAGCCGAGGAAAAGCACCGAGCAGAGCGTATTGAGCGGCAGCAGCAGGTTAATAAGCGCGAGCTTCAGCCTTATCCTATGTCCGCTTTGCGAGGCAATTTTGATTATGTATTTTATGCTGTTCACAAGAAGCATTTTATCCACTCCTAAGGCAACACCGCATAATTCCCGGCACATATCTTACTTGCAGAATATTCCGTCATATCGCCCAAAAATACTCGGCAATACACAAAGTATTACCTGCGTTTTTTGAACAATCTGACGAAAATCCTGACGGCGCAATCTATGCGCCGGAATTAT
>JAEEUX010000017.1 GCA_016290695.1 Oscillospiraceae bacterium | reverse complement strand
TAGGCTTCGATTACTATGTCGCCGCCGTCGTAGCAGTAGTGGACGTAGTTCAGGTCGAGGCCGGGGTCGCAGAGTGTATTCATGCAGTAAATGAGAAGGAGCATGGTGTAGTTGTAAGTTGGGTTCTTGCAGAGGAATTCGGAAACTCTCTTTTCGCCGTTTTCGTTATATTCCCAGCAAACGCCCTCAACGCCCCAGCTCATGAACTCGGAGCCGGAGGGGCTGTATCTGTAGTCGATCCAGCTCATAGCGAGGGGGATATTCTCACACTTGGCACTTACGGAAGCGGAGCCATAGTATACTCTGCTGCGCTCATCGCCGAGGTGGAGGGTCTGACCCTTTTCAAGGACCGGGTCTCTGAGAGCGAGCCAGTCGGCGTCAGGATCGTCGAGAACATGTCTCTCGGTGGAACAGTCGGAGGTGGCGAGTATCATATAACCAAACTGGTCGTCAACCCACTTGGTGCGGAAGCTGTCGTTAGTAAGGTCGCTGTAGGACATCCAGTCGGGGTCGAAGAGACCCTCGGAAAACCACTGAGCGATATCCGTCATGAGGAGACGGTCTCTGTCGGTGGTATGAGCGGCATAAACCTGGCCGTTTTCATCAACGTAAATCTGAGCGCCATAGGGGCTTACCCACGCAACGGTGTCATACATGTTCCAGTGAGTACCCGCAGATTCAAGGGTATTGAAGAGCAGGCAAGGATATGTAGCGGTCTCAATTTGGCTCTTAAAGAGAGCAAGAAGATCATGGGTATCCTGCCAGGTAACAATATCGTCTCTTGTCATGCCGAGGCGCTTGAGCCAGTCGGAACGGACGAAGATAGAGTTCTGCTTATAAGCCTTGTCGCGCAGGCAGTAGAACGCACCGACGACATCTTCTTCCATGAACACGGTATTATGCATTGCCTTATCTGTAGGATCCTTGGTGACCTCATACATATAGTTCGGGCAATACTCTTTGTAATCATAGATGTTTGCGAACCAGTTATCCTCTGTGATGGCATCCTGGAACACGCCGGTATAGTAATAGTTAGCCTGGCTGATTATATCGGGCAGAGCATCGGAAGCAAGCAGGATGGAAAGGTTTTCTGAGCGGCTTTCAGGGCTGATGAGAATATAATCAATCTTAACGCCGGTCTTGTTCTCAAGCTCGATGGGGAACGGAGAATCTTTGTAATCCGTTTCTATATAGAAGGGGGTATAGCAGCAGGTCCAGAAGCTGAGAGTAACATCCTCTGTGGTGAGGGGGAGCTCATACTCATACTTTTCTGTGGCTATGCCTCTTTCGTCACGGGCAAAGTCATAGGGACCCTTTTCATAGGTGGGGCTTGCCTCGACGTCTCCGCCGGTTTCTTCGTTGCCGTCCGCAGGAGCGGGAGTCGCGCTTTCAGCGGATTCTCCGCCGGTTTCCGGGGCAGGCTCAGTACTATTCCCGCCGCAGCCCGCGAAAAGTGCAATGACGAGGGCAAAAGCTAGAAGCAGTGCTAATTTCTTCTTCATAAAATGCATTTCCTTTCTTTCATTTTTACCATTATCATCTTAAAATGTAACGAACATTTTAAGACCTCGTTATGTATTTTAACACTTTATGAGACGTTCCGCAATAGTTTTTTAACAATATACAGCTATAATTTTTTCAGAAATTATAATTCAGGCATGTCGCGCTGTTCCTGTTTTGTATATATTACCTATTATCATGACACATATCGCCAATCACTCTTTTAAACGCAAAAACCGCGCGTTTCCCGGGAAATACCCTGCGAGACGCGCGGCACAATAACAGTATTTTAATGTATCATTACGTTCAAACCGTATGCTTCGAGCTGAGCTTTTCTCTTCTGCATAAACTCGTCGCTCGGCGGCTCAGCAACGAAAATCTTCTCCTTTTTAAGCAGACGCTGATGCTTTGAAACCCCCATTTTGTGGTATGGCAGGAGCTGGACGATGTCTACCGCATCCTTAATTTTTGAGATAAACTCGCCGTACTTCACAAAATGCTCCTCCGAATCGTTGAAAAGCGGGATGACGGGTATGCGTATCTGCAATCTCCCGCCCGCCTCGGCTATCTTGACAGCATTTTCGAGGATAAGCTCGTTCGGCACGCCTATCACCTGCTTATGTAAGGCGCTGTCCATGCACTTGAGGTCGTAAAGGAACAGGTCCGTATACGGCAGAACCCGCTCGATTATCTCCCAGCGGACAAAACCTGTCGTGTCCACGGCCGTGCTTATCCCGGCCTCCTTGCAGCGCTTGAGCAACTCGAGCGTAAACTCCGGCTGGCAGAGACATTCGCCGCCGGAAACCGTCACTCCCCCGCCGGACTCCTCAAAAAACGGCTTGTCGCGCAGAAGGCGGTGCATAACCTCGTCCACGGTCTTATCGTCGCCGCACATGTAGAGCGCGTTTGCCTTGCAGGCTTCCGCGCAGGCGCCGCAATCGTCGCATTTGGACTTGTCTACCTCAGGGTATACTATCGGGTCGCCCTTTGCGTCCTTCGTCGCCTCGCCCCTCGTTATCGCGCCCTTGGGGCAGACGTTCAGACATTTTCCGCAGCTATCGAGTCCGAGGCAGCGCGGCTGCATCCAGTTAAGCTCCGTAGGAAATTCCTGCGATTCCGGGCTGTGGCACCACGGGCAGCGCAGCGGACAGCCCTTCAAAAAAACCGTCGTTCTGATGCCGGGGCCGTCCTGCACGCTAAATCCTTGAATGTCATATGTTTTTCCTGTTAACATTTTGTCCCTCCATCGTATATTTTTTACCATACTATCAGTAATTATAAACCCAAAATTAAAAATTGTCCATTGTAAAGCGGTTGATTTATGTTATAATTAATTTATATAAATTATTTAAGGAGATGTCTCACATGTTTGAGTTTGCCCCCATGACCGAGCGCATCAAGCGTATCCGCGCAAAGCGCGACGTTTTCACCAGCGGTAAGTTCATGACCGTTAACACCGAGCGCACGAAGATATATACCGATTATTACAAAGAGCATGAGAACGAGTTCCCTCTTCTCAAGCGCTCCGGAGCGCTGCTTGAATGGGCGCGCAAAAAGGAATGCGTCGTTTTCGACGACGATATCCTTGTCGGAACCCCCGGCCCGAAGGAGCGTATGCTCAGCCCGTATGTCGACTGGAACTGCCGCTGGATTCCCATCGTCTGCGACGATGAGGACGAGCGCTTCAGGCAGGCGTGGCAGTCTGACGACTCTATTTATATGAGCGATGAGCAGCGCAATATTTTCCGCGAGGCTTATGATTTCTGGAAGGACAGAACCATTTCCAAGATGGTCGAGGGCGCCCTTACGGACGAGTTCTGGGATGCCTGCGGCAACGGCTGCATCCTCGGTTCCAGCAAGCGCGACCCGATATTCTTCGGCGTTTCCGGCATGCCGCAGGGCCACTATATCGCCAACTTCAACAAGGCCATAAACGTCGGCTTCGGCGCGGTTAAGAAGGAAGCACGCGAGAAAATTGAAGCCATGAAGGGCCATATCGTCGGCGATCAGGCTCGCTCTTACATATTCTATCACGCTGTTATCCGCGTATGCGACGCGGCAATCACCCTCTCCAAGCGTTATGCCGAGGCATGCCGCCAGAAGGCCGCGGAGACGGCAGACGCCGCGCGCAAGGCCGAGCTTCTCGAGATGGCTGACGGACTTGACTGGATAATGGAGAACCCCGCGCGTACCTACCGCGAGGCACTGCAGGCCACTATCTTCTATCAGCTCATTCTTTCCACCGACGCGCAGCAGCACGGCGAGTCCATCGGCAGAATAGACTGGTACACCGGCAAGATCCTCCAGAAGCAGCTTGACGAGGGCAGCATCACTATGGACGAGGCGCAGGAAATAACCGACGCCTTCATTCTCCGCCTGAGCGACATTATCGTTCTGCCCGCGTTCTATATGAATAACCAGCATATCATCGAGCTTCAGAAGAAGGGCCAGAGCCTTTATTCCTCCATTTATAACGGACTCACCCCCACTGCCGGAATCAACATCACTCTCGGCGGACGCAACGCCGACGGAAGCGACTGCACCACTCCCGCCACATATACCTTCCTCCAGGCTTACGGAAGGCTCCGCTTCCCCGACCCCACCGTCGCGCTCCGCACCCATCCCGGCACGCCGGACGACGTATGGCGTCTCGCCATCGAGTCCAGCAAGCTCTGCGGCGGTATGCCCCAGCTCCAGAATGACGAAATCATAATCAAGTCCATGATGGACCTCGGTTTCACGCTCGAGGACGCCTGCGATTACAGTATCGTCGGCTGCGTCGAGCCCGGCGGAACGGGCAACGAGTGGCCCGCCTGCGGCTGCACTGGCGCTGAGTCCATCTGGAATATGCTGACGGTTGTGCTTATCGCCATAAATGGCGGCCTCAACCCCATGACGGGCAAGATGGCGCTGCCCTGCAAGAAGCTCTACGAATGCGAGACCTTCGAGGAGTTTAAAGATAATTTTGCAAAGGAAATGAAGTATATCATCGACTGGAACATTTCCTATGCCAACACCTTCGAGCTCGTTTACGGCGAGTATTTCCCCTGCATTGCCGCCTCCGCTCTTATGGACGGCTGCATGGAAAGCGGCAAGGACGTCAACCACGGCGGCGCGAAGTACAACCGCCTCGGCGAAACGGCCTGCGGCACGGCCAACGTCGGCGACAGCCTGCTTGCCATAAAGAAGCTCTGCTTTGACGAGAAGAAAATGACCACCCGCCAGATGTTCGACGCTCTTGCCAACAACTGGGAGGGCTACGAGCAGTACCGCCAGATGGTCATTAACGAAGTCCCGCATTACGGCAACGATAACGACGAAGCCGACGAGCTTGCCTCCTGGGCGCTCGGCCTCTTCGCGCAGATTCTTAACGACACCACCTGCTCCCGCGGCCGCTGCTCCGGCGGCACCTTCACCATGACCGCCCACATCTATCAGGGCAGACAGACCAAGGCTACGCCCGACGGCAGACGCGACGGCGAGCCTCTTGCCGACGCTATCAGCCCCAGACAGGGCTTTGACAAGAACGGCCCCACGGCTTACCTCCGCAGCGCAGCCAAGCTCCCCCACCGCGAGCTTACAAACGGTGACCAGCTCAACATCCGCTTCTCGCCCAACAGTGTTGCCGGCGATCTCGGCGCTCAGAAGCTCAAGCAGCTCATTTCCGCTTATTTCAAGCTCGGCGGAATGCAGGTTCAGTTCAACGTCGTCAGCACCGACGCGCTGCACGAGGCGCAGAAGGACCCGGACAGCTACAAGGATCTTATCGTAAGAATAGCCGGCTTCTCCACCTACTTTGTAACGCTCGATAAGGCCACGCAGGACGACTTTATCATGCGTACCGAGCAGAGTATCTGACGGTTTTTTAAGCCATAATAAAACGCTTCGTGTTCTAAACTCACAGAACACGAAGCGTTTTTTGCATAGATGTATGTATAGAATAATGATAAATCAGTTTTTGTCAAAAAGCTATTGACAAAGCCGCGCCCCGGTGCTAAAATTCATCACAATAAAGACAAACCGATGAGGCGAGAGTCAAACCGTAATGGGCGCTTACAGAGAGCCGGGGTGCTGAGAAGCCGGCAGAAAGCCGTGCGGCAAATGGGTCGCTGAGGGAAAGGTAAATTCGCATCTGCGATAGTAGCCGGACCGTATACCTGCGTTAAAGGTCAGGGATGTGTTGGCATCCCGTTGAGGGCTCTTTTGAGCCGAAATAAAGGTGGCACCGCGGTTTATCCGCCCTTTACTTGCGCTAAGGCAGGCAAAGGGCGTTTTTTATTTTCCTTATTCCGCGTCAAAGGAACGCCGCTCCGCGATATGCTCGTCCATGCGCTTGCCGAGTCCGGTGTGCAGCGGGTGCTTGAGGTATTTCGGCAGGCTCTCGGCGCTATAAAGCTCCATCTCAATGAGAAGGTCCATGTTCCATTCCCTGTCCACGCAGTTTTTCAGGACGCGGCAGGACAAGATTTCCTCCGGCAGTTCCTTTTGAAGCGCGGAGAAGGTGTCTCTTATCTCGGAGAAGGCCTCCTCCGTGAACTCACCGGGCTTGAACTTCATAAATACAAAGTGTCTCATTTTCTTCATTCCTTTCGGTATAAGCTCCTCCGTTTGTATGGCCAGCAGGCGGCGGGTTTATAATATAAGCAGAATAAACCAATTTTTCATCATAAAGGAGAATCACCATGAAATCTCAGCTTAAAAAAGTTCTGATATTCTTTGCCATCGCGGCTATTATACTCTCGTTCGGCGCCTGTGGCAAGCAGGAAACGCCGCAGCCCAGCGCCCAGCCCGATAATTCCGCAGCAAACACGCCAGCAGATACCTCGGCAGATACCTCGGCAGATACCTCGGCAGATACTTCTTCCGATAGCTATAAGTTCGGCATAATCACTCTCGTAGAGAACGGCGCGTTCAACGATATGCGCGAGGGCATCGTTTCAGGCCTCGCAAGCGCCGGTTACACCGAAGCCAATACCGAAATAGTATACAAGTGCGCTTCCGGCGACACCACCACTCTTTCCAGCATTTGCGGCTCGATGGACGACGGCAGTTACGACGCCGTTTTCACCATCGCAACCCCCGCGACACAGCAGTTCGTTAACCTCGGAAGCGATACCCCCTGCTTCTTCTGCTCCGTTTCCGCTCCCGTAGCCGCAGGCGTCCTCAGCGACATGACCTCTCCCGACAAGAACGCTACCGGAACCTCCAACGCCATCCCCGTGAGCGATATTTTCGACCTCGCCAACACTCTCACACCCGGCATCGGCAAATGGGGCTTCATCTACTGCGCGAGCGAAGTGAACGCCGCCAATACCGTTTCCTCCGGCGAAGCCTATCTCTCTGATGCAGGAATTGCGTACGTCAGCAAGACCATCAACAATTCCTCTGAAATTGCCACCGTTTGCGAGGCGCTTCTTGCCGATGGCTGCGACGCGATATTCGTCCCGAACGACAGCGTGGTTCAGTCCGGCGTAACTTCCCTCGTTGAAAGCTGCCGCGACGCAGGCATCCCCACCTATTGCTGCTCCGCGACTACCGTTGCTTCCGGCTGCCTCGCCACCGTCGCTATCGACGATAAGGGCATCGGCGAAAAGACCGCGGCAATGGCTGTTGAATACCTCTCCGGCAAGGCCGTAAGCGACATTCCCTCCATCGTCGTCGCCGCGGACTACGTAAGCATCAACCGCGACACCTTCACCGCAGCCCTCGGCGGCTCCATGGACAGCGAAACGCTTGACGTCGGCGGAAAGAGCTATTCTCTCATTTATTTCTGATTCCAGTAAATCCTGCAAATTATCAGCCGGGCGTAAGCTCCGGCGTACATAGCAAAGGGTGAATTCGATGCAGTTATATATTACCGCTCTACAGGAGGGCTTGCTTTACGGCCTGCTCGCCGTCGGGATATTCATCTCTCTGAGGATGCTTAATATTCCTGACCTTACCACCGAGAGCAGCTTCGGCTTCGGCGCGGCTGCCGCAGCCGTCACCGCCGCAGCCGGGCATCCGATACTCTCCCTCCCCGTCGCGCTTGTCGCGGGAGCGTTGGCAGGCTTTGTGACAGGGCTTCTCCAGACGAAGCTCCGCGTCCATCCCGTCCTCGCCGGAATAATAACCATGAGCGGTCTATACAGCATCAACCTCATCGTCATGCACAATACGCCCAATCTTCCGCTCGGCGATAACGCTATATTCAAGCTTCTCTACGCCTGCTTCGAGCTGAGCGCCATTCAGAAAAAGATACTCGGCGCGGTAGTCTCCGCCGTTTTCTGCGTGATAATGCTCATTATACTAATAAGGTTTTTCAAAACTCAGCTCGGCCTTTGCATCCGCGCAACGGGCGATAACCCCGAAATGGTGCGCGCTTCGTCCATAAACGTCCACGCGGTAAAAATAACCGGGCTTTGCATATCAAATGCGCTTGTCGCTCTCTCCGGCGCGCTAATAGCGCACTACAGCGGCTACAGCGACATTCACTCCTCCAACGGAACGCTTGTCTACGGCCTCGCGGCGGTTATCATCGGCGAAGCCATCTTCGGGCGCAGAGGCGTTACTCTGGGACTCATTTCCTCCGTTCTCGGCTCTATCATCTATAAAATAATCGTTACCTTCGTCGTTCAGATGAACCTTTTCGGAGATTACAGCGCGACGCTCATGAAGCTCATGTGCGCCGTTATCGTCGCGATAACGCTTTCCATCCCCGCCATCAGAGAAAAGCGGCAGAACCGCTATAACGGAAAGGAGCGCGGCGAAAATGCTTAATATCTCGAAGCTTTCAAAAACCTTTTCGCCGAACTCCCAGTTTGAGCGCCACGTTCTCAACGGGCTCGACCTCGAGCTGAAGGACGGCGAATTCGTAACCATAATCGGCTCCAACGGTGCGGGCAAGTCCACTCTTTTCAACGCCATCTGCGGCAGCATACTCCCCGATTCCGGCGCCATTACTCTCAACGGCAGGGACATCACCCTCATGCCGGAGCACAAGCGTGCAAAGTTCATCGGCAGAGTCTTTCAGGACCCGATGAAGGGCACGGCCCCGTCGATGACGATTGAAGAAAACTTAGCGCTTGCCTATTCCCGCAGCAGGAAGGGCATTCTTTCCACGGCAATCACGCGCAAGGACAGGGAGTTTTTCAAAGCCTCGCTTGCCGAGTACGGCATGGGTCTTGAAGACAGGCTCACGACGAAGCTTTCTCTCCTCTCCGGCGGGCAAAGGCAGGTAGTCACCCTGCTCATGTGTACCATCGTCACGCCTGAGCTGCTTCTCCTCGACGAGCATACCGCTGCGCTCGACCCGGCGGCTGCGGAAAAAATCATGGAGATAACGAACTCCATCGTCTCGAAAAACCACCTTTCCGCGCTTATGATAACCCACAACATAAAGAGCGCGCTCAGCACCGGGGACAGGACGATTATGCTCGATGCGGGCAAAATAATCATCGACCTGTCGGGCGAAGAACGCGCGAAGATGACGGTTGACCAGCTTCTTCACCTTTACTCGGAGAAGAAAAAGCTGGAGCTGGACGAGGACAGCATTCTGTTTTCATAAATCGGAGGCATTAGCATGGCTGAGTTTGAGCTAAAATACGGCAAAGGAAGCGTCAGCTTTGACGTTTCCGGCGCGGCGAGCGTTGATACGCTCCTCGAAAACGAAATGCCCGTTATTGATGACCTTGAGCGCGAGCTGCTGCATGGGCTCGGCGACGGCGCGATAAACTCCCCTCCCCTGCGCGAGCTTGTTTCCGCCGGAGATAAGCTTTGCATTATCATCAGCGACCTCACCCGTTTCTGGATGAGGCAGGACATAGTCTGCGAGCTGCTTGTGCGCGAGCTTGAGAAAATCGGCGTTCGTGACGAGGACATCGCCGTTCTAGTCGCGCTCGGAACCCACAGAAAACAAACGGACGAGGAGCTTGAGCGCCTCGCCTCGTCATACGTATATTCGCGCTGTCAGGTAGTGAACCACGACTGCGACTCCCCCGAGCTCGTCAGCGTCGGCAGAACGCCGCTCGGCACGGAGCTTAAGGTCAACCCTCTCGCCGCAGAAAGAAAGGTTATCGTTATAAGCGGAACCGTCCACCATCTCATGGCGGGCTACGGCGGGGGCAGAAAAAGCATACTCCCCGGCGTCGCCGCGCGAAGCTCCATCCGCGAAAATCACCGCCGCGCTCTCGACGAAATGAAGCTCATGACCGACCTTCGCGTCGGCAGCGGCAGGCTCAGAGCCAACCCGATAAACACCGATATGGAAAGCGCCGCCGCGCTCGTTGCCCCGATTTTCGGCATAAGCATAGTCGTGAACAGCCACTCGCAGCACAGCGGCATATTCTGCGGAGATTTCCATTCCGCGTGGCTGGCTTCCTGCGCCTTCTGCCAGAAGTATTACGGCCTTCCGATCGACCACGAGGCAGATATAGTCATCGCCTCCTGTAACGGTTACCCCAAGGACATAAACCTATACCAGGGCGTAAAAACGCTCTTAAACGGCGTCCGCGCAATGAAAAAGGGCGGCACCTTCGTCTTCCTCGCGGAATGCTGCGAGGGCGGCGGCGCGCCGGACTTTTTCGACTGGATAAAGCCGCTCAAGGAAGGCCGCCTCGAAACGGCGCTCAGATCCGGCTTCACCATAGCGGGCTATATCTTCTTTGCTTCGCTTGAAGCAATCGCCAAGGCATCGAAATTCTATATGCTCACCAAAATTCCTGCCGCCGAGCTTGACGGCATGGGCATAGAGGTCTGCGCGACGCCGGAAGAAATAATGCGGCGCATCGACTTCACGGGCAAAAGCGTATACATCATCCCGAACGGCGGCAGTCTGCTTCCTCAGCTTAAGGAGGACTATGCCGCGCTCAACGCTGAGGCGAAGGGCTGATTTCTTCGCCGTTTAGCACGGCTTTTTTCAGCTTGTCGCCCTCGTAAACGAGCTTGAGCGAGAAAAACTCCGCGCCGGCGTCGATGAGCCGCAGGAATATCTTGTCGCCCTCCCATATCGGGAGCTTGTAAAGCTCTTCCTTGTCTACCCATTCCAGAACGCCCTCGTCGCAGTCTCTCAGCCTGCCCTCAAATCCGTCCGCCGTGAAAAGGTGCATATATTCGCCCTCCCACTCGTCGGAGACGAAGGTGACTATGGCGCGGTACTTAAAGCGCGTCAGGCGCAGGCCGGTTTCTTCAAGAGTTTCCCGGAGGATGCATTCCTCCGGGCTTTCATTTTCCTCAAATTTGCCGCCTATACCTATCCATTTGTCCTTATTAAGGTCGTTTTCCTTCTTGACGCGGTGAAGCATGAGGTATTTTCCGTCTTTTTCAATGTAGCAAAGTGATGTGTTTGTCATTACTTACATTTCCTTTTTGGTATTTCCTTCGTGTCGCCTCGCCGCCCCGGATATGGCGTTCGGCCTTGTTGCGGTCAAGCACAGCGCGGGCCTCGGAGTACAGAATATAGTCATATTCGCGCAATCGCTCAGCCAAATCCTTGTGAACCGTAGATTTTGAGACACCGAATTTCTTCGCCGCGGCTCTCACCGTCGCATTATGCTCGATTATGTAAGAAGCAAGCTCACAGGCACGCTCTTCGATATTTGTTTTCAAATACACCACTTCCTTACGGAAATATATGATGTAATTGAAAACTATATGCCGCCCGAAGCGGCGTTTCTTATATGGATTGCTATAACTTCAAAGTTCAGCCTTCGCCTATTCGGACGTAATCTACGTACTCGTCAAAGCTGTCCGTTATGGAAAGGGAGTCGCCGTCGAGCTTATACTTAAAGGTGTTCGGCGTCGAATCATTGCCGTAATCGAGGGTTACGGAGTCTCCGTTATCGACGAAGGTATAAGTCCAGAAATCGCTTTCTCCGCCGTCTATGTAATAGGAGCCCGTTCCGTCCTCGTTGAAATAGTAAATATAGTTCGGCATATCCTTATTCGCCCACGCACCGATAATCGTGGGCACGGGCGCCGCCTCCGACGCGTCAGCGCCGCCGGACGCCGGCTCTTCCGAAGCGCCGGACGAACCGCATGCGGCAAGCGAAAACATAAGGCACAGCGCAAAAACTGCTGCTAAAACGCGCCTGATTTTCCAATTTGTCATGATTATCTCCCCCGATTAATCAAAAGCAGAACATCCACATGGAATAATCTCCGATTTTTACGTAAAGCCAGGTATTGCTGTCCTCAAGATCGGGGTTATAGTAAAGCGTGAAGCTGCCCGATATGCCGTCGCCCTCAAGAACGCCGGCATACTCGTTTTCAAGGCGCCAATTCGGGTAAAGCGTATCGTGATGGAAATTTGTAAGCTCGGCTGTTCCGTCATAGCGGAAGTTCAAAACGGGCATACCCTCCTCGGTGTCCTCAAGGCCGTACCAAATATAGCTTGCAAGGTAGCTTTCATCCGTCGGCGCAATCTTCAAGGCGGAAAAATCGGGGTTATAATCGGGCTCCTCATAGTATCCGTTGTAGCCCTCACCGTAATCCGGGTACTGGGTAATCTCGCTCCAGGTGCAGTTTTCAAAGCTTACGCTTTCCTCGTTCCAGAAATATAGAGAATTCGTCTCGTTTTCTCCGAAGCTGCATCCGGCGAATTTAAGCGTCGCGCCGGGGATATCCTGAAATACGCCGCCGCTGCCGGAGCCCTTCATCACGCACTTTCTGAAAACGAAATTGCCACGGCTGTTGTATATGTCAAAGGGCCCGAATTCGCAGTTATGTATGTAAGAATTATATACGCTTATATCGCCGCAGCCGTTCGTCGCCGTAAGGCCGTAAACGCCGCAGCCGAAGAGATCGAGCGTATTGAGGCGGATATCGGCGCAGTTGCTGAAGCACAGAACGTCGCCCATGCAGGAGCCGTTCTCCGTATGTCCGAACTTCATATACTCAATGAGCATATCGTCGCAGTTTTCAAAGCTGAGAACCGTCGCGTAGCGCGGGTCTATCGTAAACTCCGTATCCTCGGGAATCTCTGTTGTGCCGCTTATCGTCATGCCGCCGGCGTTCTTAACCACGACTTCAACGCCATCGAAGCATTCGCGCAGTTCAAGATATTTATGGTTTTCGCGCCAATCGTCAACCGAGGGCTTCATCATAAGCTCGTCAGTGAAAGCGGTGATATCATATTTACCCGGCTCAACGACGATTTTGGCGTTGGGCGCTATCGCGTCCAGAAATTCTTCAACGGAACTAACATGAACCGCGTCGTCCTTCACGGGCTCGGATGCGGCTTTGTTCTCGGCTTCTCCGCCGGGCTCCGCCGAGGCGGGCGCTTCCGTCTGTGCCGGTTCGGGTGAAGCTTCTGTATTCTGCGCTTCAGGCGTCACGGCGGCGGAATTATCCGTTCCGGCGCCATCACCCTGCTGCGGCTCGATCTTCGCCCCGCATCCGGAAAACAGAGACGCGCACAGCGCGAAGATTATTATCAAAACGGGAAAAAGTTTTTTTCGGCTGAATGACATTTTGTTCGCTCCTTTTATTACATTGTATTTACTATTATAATGCCTACTGAAAAAACTGCCTATAAGTATATATTATTATAAACCCTCCGAACGAGATTTGGCAAGGAAAACATAATTTGGATAAAACGGGCCTGTCATGGGCTCATTTTTACCGTATTTTGTAATTTTTAGTCCTTGCGAAAAAAAATTATTGTCTTTTTATGCAAAATAATAAATTTCATGCTTGAAATTAATGTTCATTTATGCTAAACTACTTTCAGCAAGCGGAATTACCGTCAATTTTTGCAGAAAATGTTGGAGGTCTTTCATTAATGGATATGGTCAATGACAACAAAAGATTGCAGCAGTTAAAATTAATTAATTATCTGCGCTACGCGATGATAGGCATGATGGTTCTTGTGTTTCTTTCCTGGTTGCTTCCCTATTTTACATATGACGAAGCAGATTACGGTCTTCACAGGGGCTATAAGGCGACGAAATGTCTTTGGGGTGTTCTTCTGCTTCCCTCTGACTTCGGCCAGATTGAAAAGGTTATGGACATTAAGTTCATCAGTCTCAGACAGCTTCACGTTGTTCTTCTTATGGCTGTTCTCGGCATTATCGGAATAATCGCCAGTGCCAATAAGCGCGGTATCGGCACCACCATTCTCCCCCTCGCTTTCAGCATTTATGGCCTTATCGGTTATTTCACCTCCGATTTCATGTCTGTATACTGCAATCATCCCGTCACCCGTATTATCCAGATTATTCTCATCGCAATCACTTTCGTTGTCTGTGTTGTAAACTTTGTTCTCTGCATCAAGGAGATCAAGTCCAGACCTGCCGATTATTATCTTTCGGCTGTCGGAGAGTAATTTCCCCCTTATTTAGTCTTTAAGCCGCTTACTTATCAGTAAGCGGCTTATTTTTTGAGTAAATCTTGAGTTCAGAATATGCTTATTGGGACGTTCTCCGGGTCTTCGCCCTTTTCTATGCTCTTTATAACCGCGCCGTAGGAATAATCCTCGCTCACCTTGATCATCACGCGCTCGCCCGTTTTGCGCCCCATGAGAGCTTTTCCAATGGGCGATTCCTTGCTGACTCTGCCTTCGAGGACATTCTGGCGCAGGGTGGTGACGATTTGGAAAAACTCCGTCTCTCCCTCGTCCTCAAGGTATACCTCTACCCTGTCAAAAAGGCCGACCTCATCCGCTGCCGATTCCTCCGCCTCTATGATAACGGCTGTCTTTATCATGTTTTCAAGATACCGAATACGGCTGTCGTTGCGGTTTTTCTCTCGTTTTGCGGCCTTGTACTCGAAGTTTTCGCTGAGGTCCCCGAAGGCGCGCGCGGTTTTTACCTCTTCAATAAGCTTTGGGCGGAGCTTGAAGCGCCGTTCGTCCAGCTCCTGCTTCATCTTTTCTATATCAACCTTTGTAAGCTCGTCGTGCATTTTTATTGCTCCTTTTGTGTATCATCGTCGATAATGCCCTTTTCTACGTTCGGCCTTATAAAATTGCTATATGAATAATCCCAAAGCGCTTTTGAGCCCTTAGCCGTCACTTCGTTTCGGCGGAGGATGTTTGAAAGGCGGGCCGAATGCTCTTCCCAACTAATGCCTTTTGACGCATTATTCAGCATGGCAGGCTGGGTATTATCGAGTGCGTGGGCAAAGCAGGCTTCAGGCGATTTCGCTTCTTCAAATTCATCCCACAAGGCTCTGAGCTTAGCGTGCTGGTCATCCGGCAATATCGCAAACAATCTGTCAGCCGCGCGAAGCTCGCGTTCGTGCTGTGTTTTCTGTGCCTCGGCGTCGTAGGCATATGTGTCCCCTGCGTCGATCTCCACAATGTCGTGAACCAGCACCATCGAAACGGCCTTCAATACATCCACCTCGCGCTCGGCATGCTCCGAAAGAAGAAGCGCCATCAGCGCAAGATGCCATGAATGCTCTGCGTCGTTTTCCTTGCGGCTGCCGTCGGCAAGATAGGTCTGCCGCGTAATGTGCTTGATTTTATCGATTTCCTCTATAAACGCCATCTGTTTTTCAAGGCGGGTCATTTTGCGTCCTCCATTCCAAAGGGTCAAATCTGTACCCTATAATATATACCAAAGCTCATAAATTAACAAGCTCGGGAGATGAAATTTTATGGATATATTCGCCGGTCTTAACCCACAGCAAACCGAAGCAGTGCGCTCAACCGAGGGCTATATCCGCGTCATCGCAGGCGCCGGCTCCGGCAAAACGCGGGCACTCGCCCACCGTTTCGCATATCTTGTCAACGAGCTCGGTATACTCCCCTCCAACATCTTATGCGTCACATTCTCAAACAAGTCCGCCGCCGAGATGAAAAAACGCATCCGTAGCCTGCTTGGAGATAACGACACGGGCTACATAAGCACCTTCCACAGCTTTTGCGTCTCCGTTTTGCAGGAGGATATAAACTCCGTCTCATACCCGAAAAATTTCATCGTCCTCGATAACGCGGACATCGACCGTATGCTGGCTATAATCTATGAGGAACGCGGCCTCAGTATGCGTGACCGCACCTTTTCCTCCGCGCGCGACATGATTGAAATTCGCAAGACCTTCACAATGCCGCTCTATTACGAATATATGCTTTCTCTTTCTCTGGATGAGCTGCGAGAAAAATATCTCAGCGCTCAGGACACGGACGATATAATCTTCTGGGGCTATGTTTATCAGGAGAAAAAGTGCTTCGCTCTCGATTATAACGACCTTATAAACTTCGTAATCTACATTTTTGACTCAAACGAGGCCGTCCGCCTCAAATGGCAGGACAGGCTCGAATATATAATGATAGACGAATATCAGGACATTGACGACCTGCAATACCGCCTCATGCGCAAGCTCTGCCCCGGTCACAACAATCTTTTCATCGTCGGCGACCCCGACCAGACCATCTACACATGGCGCGGCGCGAGCGTCCGCTATATCCTCGACTTTGAGAAGGATTTCCCCAATGTAAAAACGATAATGATGATGTCCAATTATCACTCGACGCCGCAGATAATAAACGCCGCGAATACGCTCATTTCCGCCAACGAGAAAAGGATAAAAAAAGACCTCATCCCCACGCTTTCGGACGGCGAGAAACCATTATACAGCCATCTGAAAACGAATGCGGACGAGGCAAAATGGATCGCGGACAAAATCCGTGAATTGGAGGCGGGCGGCGTTAAGCTCTCGGACTGCGCCGTTCTCTACCGCGCGCACTACGTTTCACGCGCGCTGGAGGACGTTTTCATCGCCGAGGAGCTGCCCTACACGCTATACAGCGGGACGAGCTTCTTTGACCGCGCGGAGATAAAGGACGCGCTCGCGTATCTGAGAATGATAGTCTTCCGGGACGACCTATCCTTCCTGCGCATAGTCAACACGCCGAAGCGAAATATCGGACAGAGGCGCCTGAAGGCCTTGCAGGAATACAGCGCCGAGCATGGCTCGACGCTGTACGAAGCGCTGGTAAACAATGCAGACACAGAGCTATTTGCAAACACAAAGGCAAAGAAATTCATTTCCCTTGTTGAGAATTTTGCCGACAGCTCCTCCATGCAGGCCTCGGAGCTATTGAGCCTTGTGCTTGACGCAAGCGGCTACGAAGCGGCGCTGCGCCTTGAGGGCAGCCAGATACGCCTCGATAACCTCGCCGAGCTCAAGCAGGCCGTCCACGAATACGAGACCTCGAACGGGGAAGAATCCTCGGCGGAGGATTTTCTCATGCACGCAGCGCTTTTAAATTCTCTCGACCTTGCCGACAGCAAAAACGCCGTCAAGCTCATGACTGTACATACTGCGAAGGGTCTTGAATTCGATAACGTCTTCCTCTGCGGGCTGAACGAAGGCATCTTCCCCTCCCGCAAGACGAAATCTCAGGCCGCGATGGAGGAGGAACGCAGGCTTGCCTTCGTCGCCGTTACACGCGCAAAAAAGCGGCTCTTTCTCTCGGACGCGGAGGGCCGGAATCTCGACGGCTCATACCGTTATCCATCCCGCTTCATTTTTAACGCCGGCAGGGAAAATCTTACTTACACCACAGAGCTTGACGCCGGACTTGTCAGCGAAGCGCTCGGCGCAATATCTCTCAGCGAATCGGGTCTTTCCGGCGACGACGGCGGCGCGCTCTTCAAGCCGGGCGACAGGATACGCCACGAAATAATGGGCCCCGGCGAAATAGTGGACATCGACATGGATAAGAGCGCCTATATCATCAAATACGACGCTCTTCCCACGACGCGAAGGATAAGCTTTAAGGCGAAATTAAGCCGCGAGTGATTCCGTTTCTTCCTTCTTCTTCATACGGCGAGCGATGTAAACGACAGGCGTATCGAGAAGCGATGTGAAGACGTAGATGAGATAGGTCGAAAGGCAGATCGTAATGAGCGTGCCGGTGGAATAGGTTCCCGCGAAGGCGAGAACGTTGTAAAGGACGCTGTTAATAAGCTGCGAAATGAGCGTCGAGCCGTTGTTTCTCAGCCAGAGCCCGGCCCTTCTGTTGCCAAGCTTGCGCTCGGTAAATCCCCACCACTTATGATAAAGCCAAACGTCGAAGCGCTGAGACACGGCGTATACTATCACGCTCGCGGCGATGATGCGCGGCGTCGCCTCAAATATCGTATGGAAGGACGAGGAAGCCCAGTCGCTCTCGCTCGGAGTATAGAGCAGCCATGACTGCGAGATTATAACAAAGAACAGCGAGCTTATTATTCCGATGGTAACGGCCCTGTTTGCGGCCTTCTTCCCCTCGTTCTCGCTGAGTATATCCGTTATCAGGAAGGTCGATGCAAAAAGGACGTTTCCAAGCGTCTGCTCCATGCCGAAGGCTTTTACCATGAGCAAGACCTCGATGTTTGCGAGGACGGTAACGGCGGCTGTCATGCAATATAGTCCGCTTTTCCCGAAGAATTTATATGCCGGGAGCGTACAGCCGAAGATGAACACAAGGGACAGGATAAGGAGTATTTCGTTTCTCATTCTTTCCTCTTTCTCGGGATAAAAAAAGACGCCATACGGCGCCAAAAGGCCGGAGTTATCCCCCGGCAAAGCCCGTAGTTTTGTTTATCGACAGGATGGTCACGAACTGTCGTATGGAGCGCTGATTGCGCTTTTCGATGTATTATAACGTAAAGTATAGGAAAATGCAACACTAAATTTTGGAGGTAATCAAATGCTTGGAGCTGTCATCGGTGATATCGTCGGTTCGATTTTTGAGTTTTCACCCACTAAAGCAAAAGATTTTCCGTTTTTTCAGTCCGGCTGCCGCTTTACGGACGACACCGTAATGAGCGCAGCCGTCGCCTCCGCCTGCCTTGAATATCTTTCCTCGGGGCGGGATTATGAGATATTTTCAAAAACCGTTACCGCGAAAATGCGCGAGCTTGGGCGCCGCCACTTCAACGCGGGCTACGGCGGGATGTTCAAGCGGTGGCTTATGAGCGACGATATGCCGCCGTATAACAGCTTCGGCAACGGCTCCGCCATGCGCGTTTCGCCCGTGGGATGGGTCGCGCAGTCGCTGCCCGAGGCGCTCAAGCTTGCCGAGCTTTCCGCGCTTCCTACCCATAATCACCCCGACGGCGTAAAGGGCGCTAAGGCGGCGGGTGCCTGCGTTTATTTGGCGCGAAGCGGCAGCTCG
>JAEEUX010000016.1 GCA_016290695.1 Oscillospiraceae bacterium | reverse complement strand
CAAAGCATGCTCTGCGAGGTGGCTTGGATCACCTCGGGAAAACGCACCTTGTACATTTCCGGATGGTACTGGCGTGTAAAGCAAAAGAAAGGAGCAAAGAGGGCGACCATTGCTCTGGCACGGAAGCTTCTGTCTCTCATCTACACCATGCTGAAAACCGGCGTTCCCTATAACGAGGAATGCTTTGAAGAACGGCGAAAACATAGCGAGCGCAAGCGTGCCGGTCGGATGATTAACGAATTGCAAAAGCTCGGCTACATGGTTGTAGTACCCGAATGAGATAGCACATCATACGGTCATTCGCGGCAGGGTTCCCTGTCGCTATTTGTGCTGTGATGATTTTTCATGAGGCGTTGAAAACCTGTTTGTCAAGGTACACGTCCTGGCTACTTATTTTCGTAGCAAGGTTCAGGCCCGGTTGGGGCAAATCTCAGATAGACTCACCGTTCGCCTTGGGTTTAGCAAAGGCGTAAAGAATACTCTCCATCGTCTTCCGCTCCTCGGGCTTCAGCCTTGGGAGAAGTTTGCGAAGAAGGTTTTCCTGATCACTGTGCAAATAGCGACGGCCTATGTACCATTCATCCGAAACGCGGATACCGCCTCCGTTGCCATGCACTGTGTAGATTGGTGCAGAGCATGTGAGTTCAGTGACGTCTGTTATGATCGTGTTTTTTGAAACACCAAAATGTGTGGCCAGTTCCTTATATGTAGCCTGACGATGTACGTTCAGGTACTCCAGAACCAATTGCCTGCGCTCTATCGGATTCACTGCTCTGCACCTCCCTTCTGCCTTTGGTGGGCTAATAATACACTTCAAAGTACCAGCCTAATTGGTACTTTGAAAAAATTTTCAAAAAAATTTTTCAAAGAAAAAAGCCGGGCACGAAGAACCAGAAGATAAATCATCCTCTGATTTTTCGTGCCCGGCCATTTGGTGACTCGTTGGGCGTCTCTTGCGGACACCACGGACCCGTTGCTCGGTGCTTATATTCTATTCAAAAGCGAATAATTCCGGAGCAAAGAATTTGCCGTCAGGATTTACGCTGGGAATTGTGCAGCGTTTTTTATTATCTGACAACTGTGCGTCTGTACAATCGATAGCTTAGGGCAGAGCGTCTGAGCGAGAGGTCAATTTCTATCATTTTCCCGCAGCGGGGACATTTCATCTCAATAACGCCTGTTGTTGGCGTAACCTTATCCAGTACGCGCCAATCACAATTCGGACATCTTTTCGATACTCTTATTTCCGTTTTGCACGTCAAATTCATCATCCTCCATTTCCACGTATACTAATGCATACGGATTTTCAAGCTGGTTTTCGCCGAGCAAGCCCAATTGCTGCATGCGAATTGCCAGCGCCTGTTTTGAAACGCCAAGCAGCTTACACAACATGCAAAAACCTTCATATTCTTTCGCGCGATACAATGCATTCAGTATTTCTATCCGGTCATCCAGTCCGAACAGAAACATGCCATGCCGCACGAGCGCTTCCGGCATCAGGATCAGCGAGGTGAGGGTGTTGACCTTCCATTCCTCAAGCGAACAATCTGAAAATCTGTTCTGTCGGAAGCTCAGTATTCTGCGGGCATGTGTATCCGCTTTATAGTCGTTCGGGTAAAGCATTTTCAGTATGTGATGGCAGCCCTCATGCGCCAGCGTGAAGTTATGCCTGCCGACGCATGCCGACGGAGCTCTCAGGTCTTCTTCAATTAAAACAGTCTTTCCGTCAAAGAAAAACCATTCTCCTTCGCTTTCAGATAGCTCAATCCCGATCTCCTCAAAGCAGGTCATACCGAGAGTCAGGCGGTCCTTCGACAGGTGGCGGTACTCTACGTTCAGCCGCAGCAGCTCTTTAACGAGCAGTGAGGTATCCACAGAATAGAAGCCCCTCTCCTGCACCTCCGGCAGTTTCTTATACGCGCAAAGGACTCTCTCGGCTATCTGTCCAAGCATTTCCCTTGATAAGTATCTTGCCATGTACGACCTCCATAATCAGCTGTACATTACATTCGGCATTGTTACGATATGTCTGCCGTCGTCCGGCATTTTCAGGTCTCCCATAAGAACGGCATAGGTCAGAGCCTTTTTCCCGAATCGCCGCCGGATTTCCTCAATGGCATCCTCCAGCCTTGCTCTGCGATCTCTTTTCTCCACGCTATAGAACATGGATAACTGTTCCTCGGTGTTCTGCGGAACGAGGTCAATCGCCCTGATGCAAACGGCGCGAACCTTCGTATCCCATTCATAGCGCTCCTCAAACAGCTTATAGCCGGCTGCGGCTATTTCGTTCGGCAGTTGCGTTATGAACGGCAGCTTACACTGAAACTGACTGCCCGCCAGGTCATTCCTGCGGAGAAAAATCTGAACGCCTCCGGCAGCGAGCTCATGAACGCGGAGCCTGTGTCCTACGTCCTGCGCAAGCTCAAGCATGACTTTGAATACTTCTTCGTTGTTTTCAAGGTCGCAGGAACAGGTAATGCCGTGCCCGATAGACTTGACGGGGCTAACGAAGTCTTTGTGCATGACGCGGGAATTGTCGTTTCCGGTAGCATATCTATGCAGATCAATGCCTCTGACGCCAAACCACCGCTTCAGCGTATCCGGGCTGACAGCGGCAAGATCTCCTATGGTATGCACGCCGTACCACGAGAGCTTTGCTTCGGTTGCCGGGCCGACGTATATCATTTCCGAGGCGGCCAAGGGCCAGACTTTTTCCTTGTAGTTATCTTTCGTAATTACAGTAATTGCATCAGGTTTTTTCAGGTCGGAACCGAGCTTTGCCCAGATTTTATTGTAGCTCACGCCGACGGAAACGGTCAGACCGAGCTCCTCTCTTACAGCCTTCCGTATTTTTTCGGCGATTTCCGTTCCGCCGGAAATACTGCCGCTGTGGGAAACATCCAGCCAGCACTCATCCATGCCGAACGGTTCAACAAGGTCTGTGTAACGGTAGTATATTTCGTGAGCAAGCCTTGAATATTTTGCGTACTGATCATAATGCGGCGGAACAACAATCAGATCCGGACACGCCTGCCGTGCCTGCCAGTTCGCCATCCCGGTTTTTACGCCGCAGCGCTTTGCGGGCTCGGACTTGGCAAGAACGATTCCGTGTCTGCTCTCCGTAGATCCACATACGGCAATCGCTTTTCCCCTGAGGCAGGGATTCAGCATCGCCTCTACGGATGCGTAAAAAGAGTTCATGTCGCTGTGAAGAATTACACGTTCCATTGCTCTGCTCACCTCCGTCCTTTTGCCGGACTCAACCTGTGAGCAGAGTATAATTCTCTCACTAAGCTATGTCAAGGACGCATTTGTGTCCTTTGGGGCTATTTATGATTGACAAGCTTTGTTTTCCCGTATATAATCAGAGCATACAAACCGAGGAGGAATCCGCATGAACGAGTCCGGAAAAACCAGCAGGATCATTCCCGCAAACGCAAAAAAAGCCGCAGCATACAACGCTGCGACTGAACGCGAGGAAAACTATATCGGTACGCGAATCGCCGAGGCACGGTCGGATCGGCGTCTTAGTCTCGCTGATTTCAGCGCGCTTCTGGAGGAATACGGAGTATCTATCTCCGCCGCAGGAATCAACAAATGGGAAACTGGCAGGACGGTTCCCAACGCTTATCAGCTGATGACCATCTCCTATGCCCTCGGTCTGGAGGAAAACATGACCTTCTTCTCCAGCACAAAACCAGCGCTGAATGCAGAGGGCCGGAAAAAGCTTGCGGACTACAAGCGCGACCTTATGGATTCGGGAAATTATAGAGAACAGAGCCCCTATTCCGCCGCGCTGCGCTATATATCCAAACCCGTCAGCTGCCTTAAAGCTTCGGCAGGCACCGGCGCGTTCCTCGACGAGGGTAATTTCGAGATGGTGGATTTTCCGGAGACGCAGGTTCCGAAAGGCGCGGAATTCGGCATTTACGTCAGCGGCGACAGTATGGAGCCCGTCTACCATGACGGTCAGATAATATGGGTTCAGCGCTGCGAGCAGCTTCTCCCCGGCGAGGTTGGCATCTTCACCTATGACGGCGAAGGCTATATCAAGGTCTACGACGAGCAGATGCCGGACGAAGATGCCAGATGGGAGTTTACAGACAGCAGCGGCGCCGTTCGCATGCAGCCGGTGCTGGTCTCCTATAACAAGAATTATGCGCCTCGGCCAGTGTCTCCGCACGCGGAATTCCAAATTGTCGGGAAGGTGCTTTAACTGTCCAAACGCTTGGACAGCTGATGTGATATTATTCGGGTATAGTAACAACAATATAGACCTTATTCAAAAGAGGAGGAGTTGTGTTATGCAAACAGTTGAAAGAGTTATTGAGCTTGCCAATGAGAGAAATCTCACGCTTCACAGCCTGGCACAGCTCTGTGACATTTCCTATTCTACCGTTAAGTCCGCAAAACAGCGCGGCACGCAATTAGGCATTGATACCATCGAGCGCATCTGCGACGGGCTCGGAATTGATCTGGCTGATTTTTTCGCCGCAGGCACACACGGCGGCGGTAATAATCGAGGCGCTTAATATGGAAAGCACAAATAATCTCAAAGTATACGTCAAGGTCGATGCAGCATTTGACGAAGACGGTAAAATGATTCCCACAAGCCTTGTCTGGGAAGATGGAACGACCTACGAAATAGACCGCGTAACCGACATCCGGCAGGCAGCGGCGATGAAAGCCGGAGGCCAGGGTGACAGATACACCGTGATGATAAGCGGTCATCAGAGTTATCTGTTTTTCGAGCGAAGTCCGGCCATGACCGGGAGCAACATAGGCCGCTGGTTCGTAGAAAGGCGGCACAGCAGGCTCTGATATATCGCCGTTGCCGGCGCTGCATTGTAACGCGTGCGGGTTTGTGCTCGTCTGCTGCTCCTTGTAAATCGTGATAGTATTCCACCGTTAAGGAGACCAACTATGGAAAGTCAAATAGTCGGAATTGCCCCATTCCTCCGGCTCAGGAGCGCTGATGGGCTCGCCCGTTTCGGGATTCGTTCCCGCAAGCTCTTCAAAGGTCTGTACTATGCTCCACGGCGTGTTAGCCTCAAACAGCTCTATCGCCTCGGCATAGCCCACCGTAAGCAAATGTATTTCCTTCGTGTCGCGCCCGTCCCAGGCGCTATCGCCTATTATCCCGGATATCTTCGCCGGGTAAAGCTGATTTCCTACTTTTGCGTAAATCATTCGTGTCATTCCTTTCCTGTTGACTTATTTTCCGTTGTGTAGTACAACGTATTTGCAAAGGAGGTTTTAACCATGCCCTTATCCATAAGACTTACCGACGAGGAAAGAGCGCTCGCTGAAAGCTACGCGAAAATCCATTCCTACTCTCTTTCCGAGGCCTTCAAGCGCGCCCTTTTCGAGAAAATCGAGGATGAATACGATATCGCCGTTGGTGAGGCGGCCTATAATGAGTATCTTGCAAGCGGGAAAAAGAGCCGCCCCATATCCGAGCTTTTTGAGGAGTGCGATTTATGAGCTATGACCTTCAAACGACGGATGAATTTGACAAGGCCTTTAAAAAGCTTGACCGTTACACTCAGAGAATGAGATCCTCTGGATTAACAAAAATCTGATCGGCTGCGAAAATCCCCGTCAGCACGGCAAGGCTCTCACGGCTAATCGCAGCGGCCAGTGGCGCTACCGCATAGGCGACTACCGCATTATCTGCGCCATTGAGGACGATAAACTTATTATCCTTGCAATCACCATAGGCCACCGAAGAGAAATATACCGTGATTGACCTATTCCGCCCCGGCGCACCCGCGCCGGGGTTATTATTTTCCGCCGCACTAAGGTCCTGTTCTGTAGGGGCGGGCGCCCTCGACCGCCCGCCGCGCTCTGCGCGAAAATCAAAATCCCGCGCCGATGGCGCACCGCTTCTCTTTTCTGCGTGCCCCGCGCGCCCTGCCCCCCGGGGGACTGAGAGCCCAGCGAAGCGGGTCTCGGTTGAAGATATCTTTACCTCTTCGCAAAATCCCCCACGACGTAATGCTTGGTTATCCCGAACAAGCCGAAGCCCTCATCGGCGGCTTCGTTGCGGATGTACTCTACTACTACGCCCTGTCTAGCGCTTGTTTTGTAATGATAGTTGCGGTCATAAAACTCGGACGCGCTTGTCGGCAGCTCTATCTAGCCTACAAAGCGGTAGTAGATCGCCAGACGTTGCTTGCGGTTTTTGCCTGCGCCCTCGGTTTCGTAGACGTCGATGTGGTCAATCTCCGCCGCGTCTGCGCAGACGTAGCGGCGGCTGCAAGTTCCGCGGTAATCCTTTGAATAATTGGGGCTTATGAAAAAGTGAAAATCATTGTTTCTTATATGTTGAGTTTTTACAGCGCTTCGATTGTCACTCGTTTCCAATAAGCCAAGTAAAATATCTTTTTATATTCACATTGAATAAGATTTCTGATGTTAAAATAAAATTGTGTAGACTTAAAGATATGCCTGCAAGATAATAATTTTCTACAAAAGTGCGTCGGATATAAAATAACAGCTTCAAGGAGTAAGCGACAACTGCCTGCCGCATTGGAAGGCGTCTGTTCTGCTCTTGCTGAAGCATCGACAGGGTAGGCTTGACCAAGTGAATGTAGCGCCGGATTTGCCATGCGTTTACCTCCTTGCGGTTTTATTTCCCCTCATCTTCTTACCGCAACAATCGAAGCAAAAAAGTAAACACCGAACTGAAAAAAGCATAAAAATACCCGCAGGAACGTCAAAGACGACCATACGGGCATAAAAATGGACGCACCGCCAAATGGCAGTGCATCCATAGTTTTTGTTATTAATTTCCGCTTCAAAAGGGCATAGTATCATCCATCATTAATAACATTAATCCGCAACACGACCAAGATGTTGCTCAGCCGTTTTTATAACTCCTTTTCCCTCGGCGCTCAGGGCTATACGCTTCCCAATCACCCTTCACATTCTGCGTCCTGCAAATACGACGCTTCTATCAGGCGCCTGGTATAGTCTTCTTCGGGATGTTCAAACAGACTCCGAACACCGCCCTGCTCGACTATAACTCCCTCGCGCATAACGTAAACCCTGTCGCAAAAGCTTCTTACAAGGCGAATATCATGGCTTATAAACAGAAATGCCATTCCCATTTCTCTCTTTAATTCCTTCAGAAGTTCTATAAGCTGCTCCTGAACCTCCGCATCGAGGGCGCTGGTTATCTCATCGCAGATAAGCAGCTTTGGGCGGATAAGAACAGCTCTGGCAATTGCGGCTCTCTGCGCTTCTCCTCCGCTAATCTCTGTTACATGCTTTGATTTGTATTCTATTGGAAGGCCGACCCGTCGCATGGTTTCTTCAACGAGCGCTTCCTGCTCTGATTTAGGCAAATCGGAGAGATAACGCAGACCCTCGCGGATTCCCTTGCCAAGGCGCATGCGCGGGCTGAACGAATCGGTGGGGCTCTGGAACACCATTTGCATAGTATTTCTTGCCGAACGCTCCACGCGTTTCCCGGTTAGAAGACTCCCGTCGTAAGTGACCGTGCCGCCCGTCGCGGAGACTCTCCCCGCAACGATGTTCGCAATCGTGGATTTCCCGCTGCCGCTCTCGCCTATGAGCCCGACGCACTCGTTTCCGTTTACATAGAGCGAAACACCGTGAAGCGCGGAGAAGGTTTTGCCGCCCGTGCTGTAGTCTTTCGTCAGATTTTCAATGGAAAGCAGTGACACGCTTATCTTCCACCTCCGTGAGAATGCCATCCCGCAGGACGCCTATTCTGTCGCTTAGCGCATGCGCCACATCCATGTTATGCGTAACGAGCAATATTCCGAGCTTCTCCGTATTTGCCACATTTCTGAGCAGCCTCACGAGCTCCGCCTGAATGGTGACGTCCAGCGCGCTTGTCGGTTCGTCCGCAAGGAGTATCTCAGCCTCGTTTACAAGAGCCATGGCAATCGCCACGCGCTGGCACATTCCGCCGGAAAGCTCATGCGGATATGAATTCCAGACGCGCTCTGAATCCGAAAGCTGCAGCTTCTCAAAAAGCCGGCAGCCTTCTATCTTTGCCTGAGCCTTGCTGATGCGGCGTTTTATGAGCATAAGCTCACGCATTTGTTTTCCGATGGTGAAAAGCGGGTCAAAGGAACGCTGGGGATACTGGGATATCCACGCAAGCTGGCGCCCATGCATCCGATGAATCGCGCCGCTGTATTTGCCGTTCCCGAACAAGACCTCGCCCGAAAGTGAGATTTCCCCTTCGGTTATTCTGCCGCCTGCTCCGAGCGTCCCGTTTACTGCGTTCAGAATGGTGCTTTTTCCGTTTCCGCTTCTGCCGATGATGCAGTATATTTCTCCCGGCGCCAAGCTGAGCGATACGCCCCTTACTACAGGCTTATGCTCATATTCTACCGATAGATTTTTAATTTCCAGCATACGCTTACTTAATTAAATCCATTTTCGCGTCCATAAAATAGTAGTTGGAGGGGTTGGGCTCATAACCCTTTACGGCGCTGTCGGTTATATAGGTGTTGGTGCCGTTGCAGTAAACGATGAAGCTGTTATCGTCAAGAAGCATTTGTTCCATTTGGAACACGAGCTCATTGCGTTCCTCGTCACCGAAGGTCTCGTGAAGCTTCGCCGCGAGCTTATCGAGCTCGGGATTGGAATATCCGCCGTAGTTGCAGCTTCCGTTCGTGATAACGTCCTGATCAAAGAAATAGCTGGCGTCGCCTGTGGGGGTCATGTATTTGCCCTCGATGCAGACATCCCATTTTACACCCGCAAAAGTCTCAAATGAGTCGAGATTTTCATAGGTCTGTGTTTTGAGCTCGATGCCGACGGACTTCAAATCCGAGCTGAGGACATCCGCAAAGTCCTGTATGCCCATGTTGCTCGTCGTAACCATCGTGATGGAAATGGGCGTTCCGTCCTTTTCGCGGACGCCGTCGTTATCGCTGTCTATGTAGTCCGCGTCATCCAAGAGCTTTTGGGCAGCGGCAAGATCCTGACTTGTAATATGAATATTCAGCTTTGAGTTATCGCCGTAGCTCAAGGTTGCCGGATAAATACCGTAATTTGCTTTCTTCGTGCCATTACTGGCCTTGGCGTAGCCTTCGCGGTCAACGGCGAGGGCGAGAACCTCGCGGATTACAGGGTCGGAGCCGAAGGCGCTGTCCTTATGGTTGAAGACAAATTTTTCCGCGCGGCTCGTTGAGGCGGACTGGACATGGAAGCCCGTGCTTTCGTTGCATACGAGAAGGGCCGCCGCTGTGCCGTCTATATGGTCGAGCTCGCCGTTCTGCATCGCCATAACCATAGCGTCTTCGTCCGAGAAGGTTATAAGGTGCGCTTCGTCGATATTAACCTTGCCGCCCCAGTAGTTTTCATTTTTAACTACTACCGCTTCGGTCTCTCTTGTGAAGGACTTAACCACAAAGGGACCGGTGCAATGAGAGGCGCTGTCGTAATCCTCGCCGTCGCTGACATAGTAAACGCTCAGCAGCGGGTCGGTAAGCGAATAGAGGAAGGTCGGGTCGGCCACAGGTGTTACAAGCGTAAGGACCTGCCCATCTGCGGACATATCCGTGACGTTCAGCGTGCCCGCGCCGCGGACGTTTTCCGCCAGTGTGCGCGTGAAGCAGTCCACCACGGACTGAGCCGTCATCTTTTCACCGTTGGAAAAATATACGTCGTCACGAAGCGTAAGCTTCCAGGTAATGCCGTCCTCCGGCTCGGAATAGCTTTCTACGAGGCATGGAACCGCTTCATAGGAATTGCTCTGCTTGAAGAGCGTCTCGGTAACGCCGTAGAAAGACAGGTACCAGCCGTTCCAATCTTCCGCAGGGTCGAGGTTCGTCGCGCCGAAATTGCCGAGAGAACCTGCATACATAACCTTCTTCTCCGCAGAAGCGCTGTTTTCCGAAGTATCTGCTTTCTCTTCTTTTTGTCCGGATGTGCCGCACGCGCTGAGAAGTCCTGCTGCCAGGACAAGCAGCATAAGCAGCGCCAGCACACGTTTTCCAATAGAATTCATCATTTGTTGTATCCTCCCAATGTTAAATATATTTCTCAGAACAGGGGTCAAAGCCGAACCTTGTTGCCCTTGAGTAAACGCTGAATAATTCGCAGCGAACATCTTGGTGGCAGCTTTTCCGGCTGATATTGTCTCAAAATCTTGAAATACACAAAGTATTCCGGCGATTTTTTCGCCTTCATCAGACGAAAAATCTGCTCGCCAATCTGCTACTCCAAATTAATCATCGTTTACCTGTCAAGATAATTTCGTACGTTCTCGCTGCAAAAATGGAACAGGAACACGACGAGCAGCAGCGCAATTCCGGGGTAGAGTATCAGAGACGGCGAAACCTGAAGGAACCTGCGCGACTCGCTCATAATTGCGCCCCATTCTGCCGTCGGGCGAGCGCCGCCCAGCCCGATGAAGGAAAGACCTGCCATGCTGAGCACGACATTCCCTATATCCAGCGCCGCTGTAACAAGCAGCGGCGGGACCATGTTCGGCAGGATGTATCGCAATAGAATGCTGACATGCCCTGCGTGGCACATACGCGCGGCAGCAACGTATGTCTCGTTTTTCAGGTTCAACACGAAGCTGCGGGAATATCTTGCGTAGGTCGTCCAGTATACAAGCATGAGAGCAAGCATTCCGTTTCCTTTTCCGGGGCCTATTATTCCTGCAATCGCCACAGCCAGAACAAAGCTCGGGAACGCCTGAAACACCGTCGTTATTTTCATTATCACATAGTCGACGGCGCCGCCGATATAGCCCGCAAGCATCCCCAGTGCCGAGCCCGCCGCAAACACGACTGCAACCACGGCAAGCGAAGTAAGCACAGTTTGCTTCCCGCCCTCAATAAGGCGGCATACAAGGCAGCGCCCCAGTTGATCCGTTCCCAGCAGATAACCTCCTTCGCCCGCCTTCAGCATGGCCTGCCCGTAATCCGTCTGAAAAGGGTCGTGCGGCAAAAAATGCGGCGCGATAATAAAAAACAGTATCACAGCGACAAGCAGGAACCCGGAAGCATACAGTTTTATCTTTGCTTTTCTTTTTTGCATAGTCTTATCCCCCTACCGGATTCTCGGATCCAGACGACGGTTTGTTATATCCACGAGCAGATTAACCAGCAGATAGATTATCGCCATCCAAAAGGCGTATGCCTGAATAAACGGATAATCCCTTGCCGTGACCGCCTCCACTGCGGCCGAACCCACGCCGCCGACGGAAAAAATCGACTCCACGATTGCCGAGCCGCCCAGCATTCCGCCGATGGAAATTCCCAGGAGAGTGATAATCGGCGTCAGGCAGTTTTTCAAAACGTGCTTAGTTAGTATCTTGATTTTTGAGATTCCACGCGCCCGCAGACATTTTACGTATTCCGAGCTTATCTGCTCAATGGCTATCGAGCGTATCTGGCGGATATACCACGAGGAAAGCGTAACTCCGAGGATTGCCGCAGGCATTATGAGACCCTTTATCCCGGGCTCCGCCCTCACGTTAAAGAGCTTCAAGCGGATACAAAGAAAATACATGGCCACAAGCGCTATAAAAAACGAAGGAAGAGAGCAGAAAAGATAGGAGGCCGCCATAGTGAGTCTGTCTATTGCTCCGTTCGGATGCGCCGCGCAGTAAAGCCCCGTCGGGACGGCAATGGCAAGCATGATGAGCATGGAAAGGAGCGTAAGCGAAAGCGTCCTCGGCAGCGCGGAAAGAATCATGCTCGACACTTCTTCGTTCGTGCGATAGGAGGTTCCGAAATCAAGCCGCAGGACGCCCTTCATCCAGCGCCCATACTGCACGATAAAGGGGGCGTTGAGCCCCATTTCGTCTCTTGTAAGTTCCAGCATTTCCTGAGTATAACCGGTTTTCATGGCGGAAAGCTTGACTACCGCCGCATCGTCCGGCGATAGATAGGAAAGCAGGAAAGTGAGAAAGGTTACGCCGAAAATGATAATGACGGCGGAGACAAACTGACTTAGTCGTTTTTTAAGCTTCATTGCTCATTTTGTCGCACAAACCATGAAAACAGGTATGTGGCGGTAATAATTGGTATAGTATTCGTTCATTATCCCGTCCGGGAGCCTTGTTACGGCGCGAACATCGGTACAGCCCAGAGAAAAAAGCGTCTTCACGTCCCAGACAGGGCGGGCTTCATGGTTGAGAGGAAGCTCCATGACCCATGAGTCGTCACGGCCGTCGCCGGTATGACCGTCGGTTCTGTCTACGTGATAGCCGAGCGTTTCAAGGCGCTGAAAATCCTGCTCCATAAGGAGCCTCAGTCCTTCGTCGTAATAACGCCTGTTCCAGTTGGCATCGAAGTTTATGAATTTTCCTCCGGGTCTGAGCACTCTCAGCCATTCGCTGTATACCTTCGCGGGATTTTGCAGCGTCCATGTCATATTCCGGCTGAGAATAAGGTCGAAGGAAGCGTCCTCGTATTCAAGCTCCTGCGCGTCCATTCTGGAAAAGCTTATCGCGCCGGAAACGCCGTATCGCTCTGCGTTGGCTTTTGCCGCCCTTAGCATATCTTCGCTGAAATCAAAGGCCGTTATCTTATGTCCGTTCTGCGCCATGAGAACGGAAAAAAAGCCGGGGCCGCAGCCTGCGTCCAGAACGCTCAGGTGCTCGCCGCGAGGGCGGTTTTCCTCTACCAGCCCAAGCCATACCTCCCGCATGGCGGTGTTCAGCTCTTCCTGCACTATGTCGGAATATCCGGCGGAGGAGCCGTCCCAATATTTTGATATTCTTTGGCTCGTTTGGTTCATGTTTTTCTTCCTTTCCGTGTGTGTCTCAGGCCGATATTCTATCAGCGCCTTTTGCCCATGTGCCGCGCAGCCAGTAGATCGTAATGCATATCACCGTCGCCAGCCACGCCGACGGATAGGTGATGGCGATGGGCTTAATGCCGTCCATAAAGCTCGTAAGAGTAAAAAGCAAAACGGTTCGCAGAACGCAGATGTTCGCCATAATGATAAGCATGGGCGGCATGGTTTTTCCTGCGCCGCGCACCGCGTCCGCGAGAACCTCCAGAATAACGTAAAGAAAATAGAACGGGAAGGTAATACGTATCATCTGAAGCCCGTATTCTATCACCTTCGGGTTTTTGTCAAAAAGGCCGAAGGCCTGCCTCCCGAAAACCTGCAAAAGCGTAGACGAAATGAGAACGTAGCATATTCCGATCGCCATGCAGACCTTTACGCCCTTGCGTATCCTGTCAAGCCTGCCCGCTCCGATATTCTGGCCGGTGAAGGTCATTATCGTCTGCCCGAATGCCACAATCGGAAGATAATTCGGAAGCTCAACCTTTAAGTATGTGGCAAAGGCCGCAGTCGCGTCCACGCCGAGCAGATTCACCTTCGCCTGTACGAACACGTTTGAGAGCGCTATCACGAGCGTTTGCAGCCCCGCAGGAACGCCGAGACGAACAACCTCCCGCACTACGTCTCCATGCAGCCGGCTTTCAGACAGGCGGAGCTGCCCATGCTCAGTACCCTTCATAAGCCAGCGAACCGCCAGCAGAGCGGAAACCGTCTGTGTAAGCATTGTCGCCCATGCAACGCCGGCAACGTCGTTTTCAAAAAGCAGAATAAAAACTCCGTCCGCAGCTACGTTCGTAAGCCCGCCGATAAGCTGCATTATCATCGGCGCGCGGGAATTGCCCATCGCGCGAATTATGCCCGAGCACATATTATATGTAATAAGCGGTATTATGCTGAGAAAATAAATCCGCAGGTAGAGAACAGACTGCTCAAACGCAGCCTCCGGCGTCCTTATCCAGCGCATGAACACAGGAGCGCCGATAATTCCCGCCAGCATAATTATTAGACCCACGAGCGCCGAAAGCGGGAGCGCGGTTTGCAGCGCGCGGCGGAATTTTTCCGCATCTCTCGCGCCTATGGCCTTTGCGGTGATAACGCTCATGCCCACGGATACGCCGCCGAAAAAACCGACGAGGCAGGTCGTCAGAAGGCTGCTTGCGCCCACCGCCGCAGTTCCGACCTTGCCCACCGCGTTGCCGACGTAAAGCAGGTCCACCGTGTTATAAAGCTGCTGAATAAGGCTCGTCGCAAAAAGAGGCAGAGCGAAACGTATGATTTGCGAGCTGATGCTGCCTTCGGTGAAATCCATGGTTTTTCTCAATTGTCCCCTGCCTCCGATCCATTGCTACAAGTATAAACAGAAATATTATAATTACTTTGAGGAACCGGGCACAAGCCCCCCCACGGGATAGAAATTACACAAAAACACATAAAAATCATATGAATATTTTGATAAAATTATATATCATGCGATCCCCTCCCTCGGGTTACATTGCCGCAATAACTATGATATAGTAATTTCCGATTAAACTAAAAGGCAATACCGCATAATTCCGGCGCGTAAGTGCCGGGAATTGTACAGTGCTGCCCTAAAAGGAGGAATTCGGGTGGAGGAGACATCCCGCTTAAAAATAATTCGCCGTATTCTGAGGATTTCCTTTCAGCGCCCTGTCTGCATGACCTGCTCCGTGACGTTGGCTGTAATATCGTCTCTTGCCTATTTTGTGCCATATCTTGCGATATACCGGCTTTTGAGGATAATGCTTGCTTCCGGGGCGGCTTCCGGAGGAGCGACGCTGCGCTGCGGGTTCGTGGCATTTGCAGGGGCGGCGCTTAACGTTCTTGCTTATTTTGGCGCTTTGATTCTTTCGCATCTCGCCGCGTTCCACACCTCCTTCGATTTAAAAATAAACTTGGCAAAAAAGCTCTCCCGTCTGCCGATGGGCTTCCATATGGAGCACGGAACGGGGCAGCAGTATCGCATGATGGGAGAAGGAATTGACGGCATCCAAAGCTTCATTGCTCACAAGCTGCCGGATATGGTTGCTTCCGTCGTATATCCGTCGGCCATGATTTTAATTATTTTATCGGTAGATTGGCGCTTCGGCCTCGCTATGGCCTTCGGAATAGTCCTCGCTTATGCTTTCCACTATCTTTCTATGGGGCGCGGCGGCGCAAAGCACATGATGGAGCTCTATTACGGAGCCTTGGACGAAATGGAAAACGCCGCCGTGGAATGTGTGCGCGGAATAACCGTACTCAAAGCCTTCGGGCGAAGCGTCGGCGCGTTTCAAAAATTGGAGGACGCCATCGGCGCTTATACCGATATGGTAATCCCTTATACCCGAAACTGGGAAAAGTACATGCCGTGGTTTCTGGCGCTTATCGCCAACTGTTATCTCTTCTTAATACCCGTTGCGCTGTGGACGGCGCCTGACGCGGAACAATGGGCGGACTTCGCCGTGCGTTTCATTTTTTATTTGCTCCTTGCTCCGTCGCTGGCTTCCGTCATTCCCAAAATAGGGCGCATCATGCAGGAGTTTATGCGCGTAAACACCGAAGTGGAACGCCTTGATAAGACTATGGACGCAGAAGAGCCAGCACAAGGGACGGAGAATTGTTCGATTAAAAAGCCGCTTTTACAGTTTAGCGACGTTAGCTTTTCGTATAACGGAGACGGAACGCGCCCTGCGCTCTGCGGCGTGTCGTTCAGCGCCGAGCCGGGGACTCTCACGGCTATCGTGGGGCCCTCCGGCAGCGGAAAAAGCACCGTTGCCTCTCTTATCGCGCGATTTTGGGATGCAGACAGCGGCTCGATTTCTATAGACGGGACGGATATCCGCAATATGCCGTTTGAAACGCTGATGACACAGGTCGGCTTTGTCCTGCAAAACGAGCTTCTTTTCAGCCAGTCCGTGCTTGAAAACATTCGTTTCGGAAATAAAAACGCCTCTTTTGACGATGTGGTTCGCGCTGCCAAAGCGGCGAATTGTCACGACTTTATATCTGCGCTTCCCGATGGCTACGATACCCTTATCGGCGCGGAAGGCATACGTCTTTCCTCCGGGCAAAAACAGAGGATCGCCCTTGCAAGGGCGATCCTTAAGGACGCGCCGATACTCGTACTGGACGAGGCTACCGCATCGCAGGACGCGGAAAACGAAGCGCTTATTCAAGAGGCTGTTTCAAGGCTTATCTGCGGAAAAACCGTTATTATGATTGCCCATCGTCTGAGCACCGTTCGGGACGCGGATCAAATACTGGTCATGGACCACGGACGCATATGCGAGCGCGGAAAGCACAGCGAGCTGCTTAGCTCCGGCGGGGCTTACGCCGCGCTTTGGCGGGCATATTGCGGCATACAAGACTGGCGCCTGCAGTGCGCCGCCGACGGAGGCGCACAATGAAGCTTATCAAAAGGATTCTTCCTCTTTCCGAGCGCGGTTTTTCCTCCCTGCGCCTTGGAATCGCGGCAAACGTATTACAGGAGCTTTGCGCTTTTCTGCCCTTCGTGATTATATGGAGGCTTATAAATATAGCGCTCGACCCAGTCGTTTCCGGCGCCGCGCCGGATTTATCCGGGCTTCGGGAGCTTGGATTTATCGGCATAGGCGTTGCCGCGCTTACTCTTTTGGCGTATTGGCTTTCCGAGCGCGCAAACAACATCCCCACTTACCACGAAATGGACAGAATGAGGCGCGCGGCGGCGCGGCGCTTGGTAGATATGCCAATGTCGCTTTTAAACGCGCAGAGCAGCGGCGACCTCGTATCCCATATAATGGCCGATTGCGCGAACTGCGAAACTGTAATGAGCGGGCTTGTCCCGGGGCTTATCGCGCGGATTATCGCATCACTTATCATTTTCTGCGTTCTTGCCTGTATCGATTGGCGGATGTCTCTCGCGGCATTCGGCGTCGTTCCCGTTTCATTTTTAATTCAGGCGCTGAGCCTCCGTCTCCAGGCGAGGCTTACAAGGCAGCAGCTAAAGGCAAAGAGCCTCGCAAACAACACAATTCTTGAGTATATCGCCGGAATGCCCGTAATAAAGTCCTATCATCTTTCCGAAGAAACATTTGAGAAGCTTGCGGCCGACCTTGACGCCGTGAGGAAAATCTCGACGCGCCTTGAGCTTACTGCCGGAATCTTTGTTTCGGGGGCGGAGGTAGTGCTTCAGCTCGGGATCGGAATAGCCATCCTTGCGGGAAGCGCTCTGTTTACAAGGGCTCAGCTTTCGCTCACGACGATGCTGCTTTTTTTCTCCGTCGTTTTGAGGATATACGAGCCGCTTGCACGCGCTCTTGGCGATTTATCCGCGCTATGTTATATGAGCCAGTCGCTCAGGCGGCTGCGGGAACTGTTTGCCTTGCCTGTTGATTCGCGCCCCGGCGGAACGCTTGAACGCTTCGACCTGTGCTTTTCGCATGTTTGGTTCCGATATTCTTCATTCGGACACGATGTTCTGCGCGACCTGTCCTTCACCGTTCCCGAGGGAAGTATTACGGCTATAGTCGGCCCCTCCGGCGAAGGCAAAAGCACAACGCTCCGTCTCCTGTCTCAGCTATGGGAACCCACAAAAGGCGCAATTTTCGTAGGAGGCACGGATATCAGCACTCTGTCCTCCGAAAGCTATTACCGTTATCTCTCGGTGGTGTCGCAGGACGTCGTCCTTTTCAATGATACGCTAATGAACAACATCCGCGTCGGAAAGCCTGGGGCAAGCGAAGATGAAATTATCGCCGCGGCCGAGGCCGCTCAATGCGGAGAGTTCATTAAAAGGCTCGAAAACGGTTATGATACCGTCCTTGCCGAAAACGGGCAATCGCTGTCCGGCGGCGAGCGCCAGCGCATATCAATCGCAAGAGCAATATTGAAGGACGCGCCGATTTTGCTTTTGGACGAAGCGACCGCTTCGCTTGACCCGGAAAACGAGGCGTTGGTACAGGCGGCGATCTCTAAGCTTGTGCAAAGGGGAAAAACCGTTCTTGTCGTAGCGCACCGGCTGAAGTCCGTTGCGGATGCGGATCAGATTTTGGTGATTGAAAACGGCGCCGTTACGCAGCGTGGAACGCACAAAAAGCTTATAAATCAGGAGGGCAGCTATAAGCGTCTATACACCCTGCAGGAGCGCAGCGGCAACTGGACAGCCGGGACCTGAGCCGGACTAAAAATCAAAGCAGCACCGCATAATTCCGGCATATAGGATGCGACGGGAATTATGCGGTGCTGCTATATAATTAATGCTGATATTCAAATATTATTATATTTTCTTCACGGCTCGAATCATAAACATCGGCGTGGACGCGAAGTTGAGCTTTTCTTCGTCTGTCCAGACGCGTTTCCAAATCTGTTCGTCTGCTTCAACACAGAATCCTGTTTTATCAAGTATTTCTTTGTCCCACGAAGGGCGGGCGAGGCGCGAGACCGGGATACGGCGAGCGATGTCCTCCATTATGTCGAAGTTTTCGCCGATACCCTCGTCCTTGATACCTCGTTCGGCAACATTTTTACGATCCTCTTCATATTCGGCCATCGCCCGTTCGTCAAAAAGGTAACGGTACCAGTTCGCGTCAAAGTTCAGAAGCAGACCTCCCTGCTTCAACACGCGGTGCCATTCGCGATAAGCGCTTTCCAGGTGAGGCAGGTCCCATGTCAGATTGCGTGTAACAATCACGTTGAAGGCTTCGTCCTCAAAGCTCAGCGTCTCGGCGTTCATCTCCAGAAAATCGATTTTTTCGGCTAAAGCTCCGGCGTTTTTCTTTGCCTCGGCGAGCATGTTCGGAGTGAGGTCTATTGCTGTAACGCGATAACCCGCCTCGGTCAGAATAATGGCGAAAATTCC
>JAEEUX010000236.1 GCA_016290695.1 Oscillospiraceae bacterium | reverse complement strand
AGGCGGCGTCGATAGCGAGCTTAAAGTCCTCGCCCGGCTTGTAAACGGCCTTCTCTATGGCCTTGACAAGCGCGACGAGCGCATCCTCGTCGCTGGCAAGATCGGTGGGGGCATAGCCGCCTTCATCGCCGACGCTGGAGGTTCCGAGAACCTTGGCGAGAACATGGAAAACCTCGGAGCACATCTGAAGCGCTTCCTTCCAGCTCTTCGCGCCGACGGGCATAATCATGAACTCCTGGATGTCCGCCGCGCTGGAGGGCGCATGGACGCCGCCGTTGAGGACGTTCATCATGGGAACGGGCAGGGTCTTGGCGTTTACGCCGCCTATGTAGGAATAAAGCGACTGACCGAGGGATTCCGCGGCGGCCTTCGCGCAGGCGAGGGAGGCGCCGAGGATGGCGTTTGCGCCGAGGCGGGACTTGTTCTCGGTTCCGTCGAGAGAGATAAGCGCGGCGTCGATGGCGGGCTGCTCGAGGACGTTCATGCCGATAAGCAGAGTCGCAATCTCGGTGTTCACGTTTTCGACGGCGTTGAGCACGCCCTTGCCGAGATAACGGCTCTTGTCGCCGTCGCGAAGCTCGCAGGCCTCAAACGCGCCGGTGGAAGCGCCGGAGGGCACGGCGGCGCGGCCAACCGTTCCGTCCTCAAGATAAACCTCGACCTCAACGGTCGGGTTTCCGCGGGAATCAAGAATTTCTCTGCCGATAACGTCGGTTATCTCAAGATAGCTTTTCATTTTTAACAATGCACTCCTTCGGTTTTATATCTGCAAAAATATTTTTATTATCTGTGTGTTATGTCCGGCGCTTCTCGCCTTTAGCCAAACGAGAGCCCGGCGATAGCGGGTCTCATGTGAACACTTTTCTTGTTTACTCATATCCTTGTGTTTGCATTTTCTGAATATCAACACGCATTTATATAAGGCTCAGCAAATAGGAATAATTATAATAATTGTTTTTGACGGGGCTTTGCCTCGGCAAAAACACCTGCCTCTCGCTCCGACCAAGGAGGCGGGAGCCGAAGAGCGGAGCCGACGCGATTAGCGCGAGCATCTCACATGAGAGCCCAGCGATAGCGGGTCTCATGTGAATATTATACTATGAGGCTCTCACCCGTCATTTCCGCGGGCTTCTCAAGACCCATGAGGTCGAGCAGAGTGGGCGCGATGTCGCAAAGACGGCCCTCGCGGAGGCTCACGTCCGCGCCCCGGATGATGAAGGGAACGCGGTTGGTCGTGTGCGCGGTGTGGGGCTCGCCCTTTTCGTCTATCATCTGCTCGGCGTTACCGTGGTCGGCTGTGATTATCGCAGTGCCGCCCATCTCCGCCGTCGCGGCGCAAACCTTGCCGACGCAGACGTCCACGGTCTCAATGGCGGAAACGACGGCGTCGAACTTGCCCGTATGGCCCACCATGTCGCAGTTGGCGAAGTTTACGATGACAAGGTCGTATTTCCCGCTTCTGATGCGCTCGCAGACCTCGGCGCAGACCTTGTGCGCGCTCATTTCGGGGATGAGGTCATAGGTCGGGTACTCCTTGGGCGAGGGGATAAGGACCCTGTCCTCGCCTTCGAACGAGGCTTCGAGGCCGCCGTTGAAGAAGAAGGTGACGTGGGCGTACTTCTCCGTTTCGGCTATGCGAAGCTGCGTCATTCCGAGACGGCTGAGGAACTCACCGAGCGTGTTGCGCGGCGTTTCCGGCGGGAAGGCGACCATGACGTTCGGCATGTCCGCGTCGTACTGTGTGAGGCAGACGAAGGGGACGCGGAAGCAGCCATTCCTGCGCTCAAAGCCCGTGAAGGCCGGGTCAACGAAAGCGCGGGTAAGCTCGCGCGCCCTGTCGGGGCGGAAGTTCATGAAAAACACGGTATCGCCCTCGCGGACACAGCCGTCCGTATCGCAGACGACGGGCTCGATAAACTCGTCCGTCTTGCCTGCGGCGTAGGAATCGACAACCGCCTGAACGGGGTCGGGCTGCAAAACGCCCTCGCCGAAAACTATGGCGTTATACGCCTTTTCGACGCGCTCCCAGCGGTTATCCCTGTCCATCGCGTAAAAGCGGCCGCAAAGCGTCGCAACGGAGCCCACGCCGGACTCTCTGCATTTTTGGACGCAGCGCTCCATATACGCCTTTCCGGATGTGGGCGAAGAATCGCGCCCGTCCATGAAGCAGTGGAAATAAACCTTCTCCGCGCCCTTTTTGCGCAGCATGTCGAGCAGCGCCCAGAAATGGTAATCGGCGCTGTGAACACCGACGTCGGACAAAAGGCCGAAGATGTGGGCGCGGCCGCCGCAGCATTTGGCCGCGGCCTCGCTGAGCACGGTGTTCGTATAGAAGCTGCCGTCCTCGATGGCGTTAGTGATGCGAAGCAGGCTCTGGTAGACGACGCGGCCCGCGCCGATATTCGTGTGGCCGACCTCGCTGTTGCCCATCGTCCCGTCGGGCAGGCCCACGTCGGAGCCTGAGGCGGAAAGCGTGGAATGAGGATTTTTCGCCCAAAGGGCGTCGAGCGTCGGGGTGTTGGCTGCCTTGACGGCGTTGCCCTCGACGGCGTCGGACAGGCCGAAGCCGTCCATGATGATAAGTGTAGTTGGTGTTTTCATTGTACCTTACTGATTGGCGGCGTTTATTACTTGAACGAACTTTCCGGCGTCTAAGGAGGCCCCGCCAATAAGACCTCCGTCGATATCCGGCTGAGCAAGAAGCTCTGCCGCGTTTGCCGGGTTCATAGACCCTCCGTACAGGATGGTGACCGCGCGCGCTATGCGCGCATCGTAGAGAGAGCGGATGACCGCCCGTATTTCGGAGCATATCTCCTGCGCCTCCGCAGGCGTCGCGGTGAGCCCCGTGCCTATGGCCCAGACGGGCTCGTAGGCGATTATTATTTTACGCGCCCTGTCTGCGGGAATTTTGTAAAAAGCCGTCTTGACCTGCGCGCGGATGATATCTTTTGATATGCCCATATCGCGCTGAGCCTGCGTTTCGCCGACGCAGACTATCGGCGTGAGGCCCCCGTCTATCGAGGCGTGGAGCTTTGCGTTTACCGTTTCGTTTGTCTCGCCGTGATAAGTCCTGCGCTCGCTGTGGCCGACGATGACGTATTTCGCGCCGGCGTCCTTAAGCTGCGCCGCGCTCACTTCGCCCGTATATGCGCCGGAGGCGTGCTCGCTCAGGTCCTGCGCGCCGACGGCGATGCGTGTGTCGCGAAAAGCCTTCACCGCCGCGGGGATGCTGACCGCGGGGACGCAGACGACAAGGTCGCAGAATTTTACCTTCCCTGCCCGCTGGCGCAGAGCCTCGCCGTAAGCCTTAACGTCGGATGGCAGGAGGTTCATCTTCCAGTTGCCCGCAATAACCGTCTTGCGGTATTTTCTGTTCATAGGCAGGCTCCTTATTTATCGAGCAGGCAGGCGATGCCGGGAAGCTCCTTGCCCTCTATGAGCTCGAGCGTCGCGCCGCCGCCCGTGGAAACGTGGCTCATGCGGGAGGTGAGGCCGTACTGCTCAACGGCGGCAACGCTGTCGCCCCCGCCGACTATCGCAGTACCCTTGCACTCCGCCATCGCGTCGGCAATCGCGCGCGTTCCGTAGGAAAACGCGGGGAACTCAAAAACACCCATCGGGCCGTTCCAGATAACGGTTCCGGCGCTGCGGATGGCGCTGGAATAGGCCGCGCGGGTCGCTTCGCCGATGTCCATGCCCATCATGCCCTCGGGTATCTGACCGGCCTTGCAGAGCGCGGGCTCGCTGTCCGGCGCGAACTCGGAGGCGATGACCGTATCGAGCGGGAGCATAAGGTTTACGTTCCTCTTCTTTGCCTTTTCAATCACCTCGCGGCAATAATCGAATTTATCCTCGTCAACCATTGAGGTTCCGACGGAGCCGCCCATCGCCTTCATGAAGGTGTA
>JAEEUX010000015.1 GCA_016290695.1 Oscillospiraceae bacterium | reverse complement strand
TGACCATCCATGTCTCCGAGATATACAGTATAGGTTTCTCCGTCCCAGGAAACTGCTTTCCCAAGCGCCGATGCTACTGCACGTACGGGTAAATAGGTTGTGCCGTTGTATATCATAGGTTCAACAGGTTCGCCGTTGACATCTGTGGGATGCAATTCTTGACCATCGAGAATAATACGAATGCCGCCAATCAGTGCACTGATGGTCTGCTGCGTACTTGCAGCAAAGGCCGAGATACCAAGGGACATAACCGCTATCGCGGTTAGCAGACCCGCTGCAAAGAATTTCCAGCTTATTTTTGTTTTCATGTACTTGCCCTCCTTATTAGGAATTAATTAAGTTTAACTATATTTTTATATTTTATCACAAATGCTTTAGAAAGACAACAATATTTTACATCATGGTTTGCATCATGGTTTGTGTTGACAAACTTCGGAAATAAAGCTATTATATATGTATTAAAGCATTATTAAACTCTTTGCAGGAGGACATTCGCCCTTTATGGACAGCGACAGTAGCGACACTGATAATTACGTTTATTTTGTTTTCGTATGGCATACTTGCGCCTTGAGCTAAGGCGGAGGTATGCTTTTTTGCGTTTTGTCGCTTCCTGCTTTTATTATTGCGGCCTGTGCCGCGCTGAATAAGGAGACCTTTTTATTATGAATGGAGACATAGTTCCCCAAGTAGCAGTAATGGTAATTCTCGTTTTGCTCTCGGCTTATTTTTCCGCGACGGAGACGGCGTTCTCCTCCCTTAACAGGACGCGGCTCAAAACCCTTGCCGAAGCGGGTAACCGCAGAGCGGAGCTTACCTGCCGCCTCTATGAAAGATACGACAGTCTCATTTCCGCCATTCTTATCGGGAACAACATCGTCAATATTGCCCTTGCCTCTATGGGCACCGTGCTTTTCGTACATATTTACGGCAACATGGGCGCGACGATTTCCACCGTCGTCATAACCGTTGCCGTGCTTATTTTCGGCGAAATAACGCCTAAGAGCATCGCCAAGGACTGCCCGGAGAAGTTTGCCATGTTCTCCGCGCCGTTCATAAGACTTATCATCTATATTTTCATGCCGATAAGCTATCTGTTTTCCCTTTGGAAGAAGCTTATTGCGCGCGTTTTCAAAATCGAAGAAAACGCCAAAATGTCGCAGGAGGAGCTGCTTATGCTCGTCGAAGAGGTCGAGCAGGAGGGCAGCATAGATACCTCCGAGGGCGACCTTCTGCGAAACGCGATTGAGTTTACGGAGCTTTGCGCCGAGGACATTCTTACCCACCGCGTAGACCTTGAGGCCGTTCCCTCCGACGCTTCTAAGGAGGACGTGGCGCGCGTATTTTCCGAGTCTCGCTTCTCGCGTCTGCTCGTTTATGAGGAGAGCATAGACAATATTATCGGCGTTATCCATCAGAAGGATTTTTACGTCGGCGAGGGCATTACCGAAAAGGATTTGAAGGAGATAATGACGCCGCCCGTTTTCGTGGCGCAGAACGAAAAAATACGCGACCTTCTCAAGCTCCTGCAAAAGAAAAAGTCGCATATAGCAATAGTTATCGACGAATACGGCGGCACGCTCGGCATAGTCACGATGGAGGACATCCTCGAAGAGCTCGTCGGCGAAATATGGGACGAACACGACGAGGTCGTTGAATACTTCGCGCGGATAGACGACAACACCTATAAGGTGGACTGCTCCGTGAATTTCGACGATTTCTGCCGCTTCTTCGATATTGACGCCGAGGCGGAAAGCGTTTCCGTCGGCGGCTGGATTATGGAACAGCTCGGCAAGCTGCCGGAGAAGAATGACGCCTTTGAATTTGAAAACCTGAAAATAACCGTGGCCGAAACCGATTCCCACCGCATTGAGACCGCGATGGTGATTAAAAAAGCCTCGTGAGCGGAATGGCAATAAGCCATATTAATATAGAAAAAAGTATAACACAGGGCCGGGATGAATGTATTTGTCATCTCGGCCCTTTATTATATATTAATGCCTTTCGAAGGTTTTGCTCCAGATTATTCCTTTTCTAGCGGGATATCGCCGAGGTTTACGCAATCCTTGGAGCGAAGCTCGTGAAAGACCTTGTATTTATAGCCCTTCATTTCTATCACCAGCTCAAAGACGCCGACGGGGAGGTCCTTAAACCAGAAGTCGCCGTAATTATCCGTCACGGCTTCCCAAAGCTTGCCGCCGCAGTTGAGGCGGCATTTTGCGCCGATAACGACCTCCTTCTCGACGGGGTCGTACACCGTTCCGGCGATGAACTTGCCGGGGATGTTGCGGTAGTAGACTCTCGGCGACGCGCCGGTTTCCGGCTTGAGGATGTCCGCGCCCTCAATGAAATCCTGCATCTCGTCCTCCTCGCCGAAGCTGAGCGCATCGGTGGGGCAAGCTTCGACACAGCGGGGGAGCTTGGCGCCGTTATCGAGAAGATGCGCGCAGCCCGTGCATTTTTGCGCGATGTTCAGCTCCGGGTTGAAGAAAATTGCTCCGTAGGGGCAGGCGTCAACGCATTTTTTGCAGCCGCTGCATTTATCCGGGCGGAGGATTATCAGCCCGTCCTCGCGGCGCTCAAAGGCGTCCTCCGGGCAGACGGCCATACACGCGGCGTTGCGGCAATGGGCGCACATCTTGGTAATATAGTGTATCTTGACCTTTGGTATCGTGCCCTGAACGTGCTCCTCAAGCCTGCACCAGAACTGGCCTATCTGCGGCTGGGGCTTTGCGTAGGGAGACCAATCGTTGCCGACGTGCTCGTCCTTGCAGGCGAGCTGGCAGTTATAGCAGCCCGAGCAGCGGGCAACGTCTACCGTAAAAACTTTAGCCATAGTGCTTACCTCTCTCTCTTATGGGGCTTATCCCACGAGCCAGCCTTCGAGACAGACGCCCGCAGCGGGGTCGATTTTTCTCGCAAAGGCTTCGGGGTAATCCTTCTTCCACTGCTCCATCTCCTCGTCAGTGACCTTCTCGACCTCCGCTAAGAAGCCGGAAACGGCCATACCGGTCGCGTTCTTGGAGGTGGTGACGGTGGGAGTGATGGTGTTTATCGCGCCGCCGCGGTCAAGCCAGCCAGGGACGATCGGGTCAAGCCTCGCGCCGTGGTCTACATAGCAGACGCCGGGCATAAGGCGCTCCGTAACGTAAGCGCCGCAGAGGACTATTCCGCGCTCGTTGAATACCTTAACAATGTCGCCGTGCTTAATCCCGCGCTTTTCCGCCTCGACGGAATTGAGCCAAACGGGCTCGTACTGGTATCCGTCCTTGGCGCGGATCTTCATCGTTTCGACCTCGCGGTTCCAGATGATATCGTCGCATTGCGCGTGCATGCGCCAGCGCCCGTGGTTGGACATGCAGAGCAGAGGATACTTCTCCGCGCGCTTGCTGGAAAGGCGCTCGTCGTGGCTTTCGCCGCTCTCTATCCAGTGGGGGACGGGCGGGCGCTCGGGGTCGTCCGGGATGTATTTGGCAATGTCGGTGGAATAAAATTCGAGCTTGCCTGTCGGTGTGGAGAGGGGGTTGCTCTCCGGGTCTTTATAGAAATTGTAGAGCCCGGCGGGGATTTTATCCAGCTCCTCCTGCGTTTTGCAGGGGACGACGAAAATCTTGCGTTTCTGGAATTCCTCCCAGGTCATGTATTCCTCGCAGCCCGTCGCCTTATAAAAGAAACGGACGCGCTCCTCCTCGGACATATTGTCGGTATAAGCGTCGTAATACTCCGGACCGAGCTTTTTGGCGACCTCGGCGCATACGTCGAAATCGGAAAGAGACTCGCCGACGGGCGGGCAGCAAGGATGCTCAAGATAAATCGAGGTGAAGTTGCCGCTCGACATATCGTTGCCGAGGTCGTGCATTTCGTGCTTCGTCACGACGGGGAAGATGATGTCAGCAAAATAACAGTCGTTTTCCAGCCAGGGGTGCTGCGCTACGATGCACTCTATGCTTTCGTCGCGGTAAGCCTTGGCGGTGAGGTTGCCGTCGTTCCAGCAGGTGACCTGGCAGGGCGCGTCCGTCCAAATCATGTGGACGCGGGAGAGGCCGGGACGCGGGTACTGCATCTCCTGGAACTGATACTGCTGCGTCGGGTGGCGGTAATTGTTCGCGTCCGGCTGCTGGCTGGAGGAGAAGCATTGCAGGCCGCGCCATTCCGCGTGACCCTCCAGTATCGCCTTGTGGACATGGCAGCGGGGGATGAACTGCTTGGGCGCGGGGAGACGCTTAAAGAGCTTTATAAGCTCCGGCGCGCGCTCCTTCTGCGCGTCGTTCAGAACGAAGCGGTTCATATTTATATGCGGCTCAACGTCCCCGTCAACGGGGCGGAGCGGGTCAGCTATCGCCGTTATTTTAGGGATGAATTTGCCCTGATAGGGGACGGGGTAATCGCGGTTCCAGAGGCTCCATTCTATCATCTTCGCCTGATGGACGCCGGGCTTTCCGACGCCGCGCATGCCGAGCAGCATTACCTCGAGGCGCGCAGGCTCGGAGGCGTAAGGGCCGCGGATGTACGGGCCGCCGTTGCCGTGGATGATGGAGGCCGTCTTCTGCGCCCAGTCCCTTGCCAGCGCCTTGATGGTCCATTCCTTGACGCCGCACTTTTCGCTTGCCCATTCCGGCGTTTTGGGAACGCCGTCCTCGCGCCCGAGAACGTAATCCTCGAACTTATCGAAGCCGTAGGCGTGAGACGCGATGTATTCCTTGTCGTATAAATCCTCGGTTATCCAGATATACGCGATCGCGAGCTGGAGGGCAACGTCGGTATTCGGGAGAATGGGTATCCATTTGTCGGCGTGGACGGCTGCGCCGTAGTTAAGGTCGGGGCAGACGTATACGCTCTTTAGGCCTATCTCGGTGAGCCAGTAGCAGAGGCGGCTCGGCATGTGGCTGACAACGCCGAGAGGAGTGACCTCCGGGTCGCAGCCCCAAAATAGGAGCAGATCGGAGTTTTTGGCAATGTCGGGGTAAAGGTTTGCCTGCGGCGCCATTTCGCCGACGGGCTCGCAGCCCCAAACATACTTCGCGCCCCAGAACCAGCCCTCCCATGAGTCCATATTACGCATTTGAAGGGTATAGCCGCCCATGAGGGAAAGCAGCCTGTTCGGGCAGCCGTGGCTCGGCGCGACGTTTTTGCCCTCGCCGTGCATGTCAGCCTGACAGAGAACGGCCTCGCAGCCGTATTTCTCCTTCTGGCGCTTCAGCTCGTCCGCGACTATCTGCGCCGCTTCGTCCCATGAAATGCGGACGTAGCCGGACTTGCCGCGGTTTTGCGGGTTGCGCTCGCCATTAGGGTCCCAGTCCACGCGCTTTAGGGGGTAACGCACGCGGTTGGGCGAATATACGCGGGATTTGTAGCCGAGGCCGAAGGGCGTGATGGTTACCTTGTCGGGCGCCTTAAAAACCTTGCCGCGCGCTTCGATTTTCCAGGGATTGCAGTTGGCGTCGGTGTATTCCTTGTCGTAAAAATACGGGCGGATGCGCGTGATTTTCCCGTCGTTGGAGTCAACGAGACAAGGCGCGCCGCTTTCAGGCCCCATGAGGCTGAAGCTTATGATGTTCTGGTCATCGGGCTTGAATTTGGTTTTGCTCATGGCGATCCCCTCCGTTTATTAATCTTATTTTGCGCTTATTAATATATTATTATATTATAATATGTATTATCTCATGTTTACACATTTAGTATATCCCCGTCTTGCCGAAAAGTAAAACTATTTTTAAAATTGCGGTAACAACCTATAAGTTGTATGGCATAATGGAAATTAGTTATTTGTTCAACGTGCAAAAATTGGCAAAGAAAATATTGGCAGCGAAAAATGATTTTTTGAAAATCTGTTCTTGACTTTGGAATAATACCAAGGTTTAAAATAGTCATGAAAGCGGGGAGACTGCGGATAAAGCCTCCGCAGTCTCGGCCTGCCTCCCGAAAATTTACATCAAGGAGAAGAGAAAAATGCGTAATGCGGTAATTGTTGAAGCCTGCCGCACGGCGGTAGGTTCCATGGGCGGCTCTCTGAAGCCCCTCAGCGCCTATGATCTTGCCTGTGCTGTGCTCCAGGGTATACTTGACAGAAGCAAGATAGATCCCAAGGAGGTCGAGGAGGTTATCCTCGGTCAGTGCCGTCAGACCTCTGACGAGCCGAACATTGCAAGAGTAGCCGCTCTCAAGGTAGGCATTCCCGAAACCGCGTCTGCTTATACAGTTATGCGTCAGTGCGCCTCCGGCCTTTGCGCCATAAACAACGCCGTTATGTCCATAATGACAGGCGAGCACGAGTGCGTCATCGCCGGCGGCACGGAGAGCATGTCCGGCGCCATCTTCTATATCCGCGGCGCGCGCTACGGCCTCGGCACCGGCAACACGACTCTTGTCGACGCGCTTACCGAAGGCCAGTTCCGCAGCCAGCCGCAGGAAATGTACGGCAAGTACAACATGGGCGCCACTGCCGAAAACATTGCCGCTACTCTCGGCATCACCCGCGAGGAGCAGGATGAGTTTTCACTCAATTCCCAGCGCAAGGCCATCGCCGCCATTGACGCCGGAAAATTCAAGGACGAGATCGTTCCCGTTACCGTTCCGCAGGGCAAGAAGAAGCCCCCCATCGTATTTGACACGGACGAGTTCCCCCGCCGCGATACCGACGCGGAGAAAATGGCGAAGCTGAAGCCCTGCTTCAACATCCGCAGAGACGATGAAGGCAGGATCTTCAACGATTCCGCCCTTACCGGTACCGTTACCGCCGCAAGCTCCTCCGGCAGAAACGACGGCGCTTCCGCCATGCTCATTATGAGCGAGGAGAAAGCGAAAGAGCTCGGCCTCAAGCCCATGGCTAAGATCATCGGCATGGGTACCGCCGGCTGCGACCCGCGCCTTATGGGTCTTGGCCCCGTGTATGCCGTTCCCAAGGCGCTCAAGAGTGCCGGCCTCACGATGGACGATATCGGCCTTATCGAGCTCAACGAGGCTTTTGCCGCGCAGTCTCTCGGCTGCATCAAGAAGCTCGGCCTTGAGAACAAAATGGACATCATCAACGTAAACGGCGGCGCCGTCGCCCTCGGACATCCCGTAGGCTCCTCCGGCTGCCGTATCCTCGTTACGCTTCTTTATGAAATGAAGCGCAGAAACGTAAAGTACGGCCTCGGCACGCTCTGCATCGCGGGCGGCATGGGCCAGGCCACCATTCTCGAGCTTATGTAACGGAGCCGTTTCTCCGTTAACTATAAAATTTTTTAAGAAAGAGGTAGTAAAAATGAATTTGTTTGATCTTACAGGCAAAAATGCCATGATTATCGGCGGCGCCGGCGGACTCGGCAAGCTTGTTGCCAAGGCTTTCGCAGAGGCAGGCGCGAACGTAGCCATCGCTTCCCGTACCGAGGAGAAGCTCAAGGCTGCCTGCGATGAACTCAAGGCTGCTACCGGCAAGGAGTTTAAGTATTATGTCTGCGACGCCGGCGTTGAAGAGACCGTCGAAGCCGTTGCAAAGCAGGCTAACGCCGATTTCGGCCACATCGACATTCTCGTAAACTCTCAGGGCGTCAACAAGAAGTTCCCCGCTCTTGAGTTCCCGATGGACGTTTTCGACAGCATCATGCATGACGACGTCGCCTCCATTCTCATGACCTGCAAGCACTTCGGCAAGTACATGAAGGAGCATGGCTACGGCAAGATAGTCAACGTCACCTCCGTCCGCGGCAAGATCGCCACCAAGGGCCCCGGCAACGCCGCTTACTGCGCGGCTAAGGGCGCCGTTGATATGCTCACGAAGCAGCTCGCTTCCGAGTTCGGCCCCTTCGGCATCACCGTTAACGCCTTCGGCCCCAACATCATGAAGACCCCCATGATGACCAAGGTTTTCGAGATGCGCGCAAAGGAAGCCGGCGTTACCGTCGAGAAGTATCTTGAGACCCAGGCTGCCGGCCTGCCCCTCCGCAGAATGTCCGATCCTGAGGACTGCGTAGGAACCGCTCTGTTCCTCGCCGCTCCCGCTTCCGACTTCCTCACCGGCAACATCCTTTATCCCGACGGCGGCCTCACCGCTATCGGCTGATTTAAAGCATGATAATGCTCCCTGCCTCGTTTTGGCGGGGCAGGGAGCGGAGCGTATATTTTAATTCAGTTTTCCTCAATCGGCATCCATACCTCGAAGAAGCCTGTGAGCTTATCGTCCTCCATGATGCTGCATACGAGATTGCCGCGCACGCTGCCGAAGATTTCAAGGCCGTTTGCCTCCGCGTAATCTATCATAAAATCTATGTGGCGCGGGGAGAAGGCGTTTTTGCCGGAGCTTTTGAACGCGCTGTGGATGCTTAGCTGAGAGGGGAAGGAAATAACGGGCGCAGCCAGCGGAACGCCGAGCTTTTCGACGTAATCCATATCGAGCGAGAAGCCCCATGCGTACCCGTCGCCCCCGCCGACGACGTCGTCCCAGTTTATCTCGAAGTAGCGCTTCGTGAAGGGCATGTACTTGAGCCATTGCTGGTTCGTTTTGTTCAGCTTCGCGCTGCTGTCGTAGGACTGGTTGTAGCGGTTGAGATAACAGGCAATGGCTGGGCTGCGGCGGATGTCGCACACGCCGACCATGTCCTTTATTTCGCTGACGCTCTGGCGGTATTCGCGGATACGCTGAAGGAGAAGCTGCTGGTGGGCGATGCTTTTTTCAAGCTCGTCGGCCTTGGCGCTTATGTCCGAAAGCAGGTCGCCCTGCGAAAAATCGGATACCATGTCCGCGATATGGTCGATATTAAAGCCCATGTTTTTGTACCACAGGCAGTCAATAAGATAATTGATGTCCCATGTATCGTAATATCGGTAATCGTTGCTTTTGTCCTTCGTCGGAGTGACGACACCCTTTTTCTCATAATATCTTATGAGATCCGTCGAAATCCCGAGAATATGAGCGACATCTCCAATTTTATACAGCATTGCGGGACCTCCAGTTGCATAGTCATACAAAATTATTATATACGCTTTTTTCATATAGTTCAACATTTTTTGACGAAACGGGCTATGCCCATCACAATAAATTTTTATCAGGAGGAATAATACCATGGCTTATATGCCCCTTAACAAGGACGAACTCTATCTCGAAACCGAAAAGATGCCCAAGATCTGGGACCTCAGCCTTCCCTGGGGCTGGGACACTCCGCTCTGGCCCTTCCCCGGCGCACGTTCTGACCTGAACTTCCCCCGCGGACAGTATCTTGAGCGCTTCCACAAGAGAACCTGCACCTACACCGGCACCCTTCACGCCGCTACCCACATGGACGCTCCCAACCACACCCTCCATGAGGAAGAGGTTGACCGCGCCCGCTATGGCTACACCCTCGCCGAGCTCCGCCTTGAGCACTGCATCGGCACCGGCGTTATCCTCGATATGACCTATCTCTATGATGATTTTGAGAAGGCCTTCAACGCCGCAGGCGGCGACCCGAAGAAGATGGGCCCCTACGCTGAGGTTCCCGGCAAGAAGAACACCATCTGGCACATCATCACTCCCGACGAGATCGAGGCTGCCTGCAAGAAGGACAATCTTGAGATCCGCCCCAACGACTGGGTCGTTATCGACACCGGCTTCCATCGTTTCTGGAGAAAGAATAACGACAAGTACTTCAACTACTATCCCGGCCTTGGCCCCGAGGTCTGCAAGTATCTCATGTTTGAAAAGAAGATCAAGGGCATTTCCGGCACCTGGGGCGCTACCGACTCCTGCGTATGGCACTATCCCTGCAAGGAGCAGATGCCCTGGCTCGCCACCAACTACAAGCTCGCTACCGGCCAGGATATCGACGTTGACTATCCCGACTACGAGCCCTGCCACAGACTTTTTGCTCAGCATGGCGTCATGACCGTCGAGAACGCCGGCGGCGACATCGACCTCGTTAAGGGCACCCGTAAGATCATCAGCGCCTTCCCCTTCCGCTGCGAAGCTGCCGACGGCGGCATGGTCCGTCTTGTCGCTTGGGACGAGGGTACGTTCTAATTCATTAAATAATAATTAATCCGGTTATCAATCACGATAATTCAGATATAAACAAGTGACAAATGAAATAGCTCCGGTCTCCGCTGCGAGCGGAGGCCGGGGCGCTTGAAACAGAGGTTATTTATTATGAAAACACTTGCCGATATTAAAAAGATTGCGGTTCTCGGCGCCGGCACCATGGGCCCCGGCATCGCCCAGACCTATGCAATGGGCGGCTATCAGGTCACCATGTGGACCCGTTCCGAATCCACCCGCGATAAGGCTCTTGCATCTTTGAAGGCTCAGCTCGATACCTTTGAAGAGGAAGGTCTTCTTAAAGAGAAGAAGGACGTTATCCTCGGCCGCATAAGCTTCGCCTCCACCGTCGAAGAGGCCGTTAAGGGCGCCGACTTCATCCAGGAGACCATCGTTGAGAAGAAGGACGCGAAGGAGGAGCTTTACGCAAAGCTTGCCGAGGTCGTTCCTTCGGACGTTATCATCGCCTCCAACACCTCCGCTCTCAACATCTTCGAGGTCGTTCCCGAAAAGCTTCTGCCGCAGCAGATCATCTGCCACTGGTATGCGCCTCCCCATGTTATCCCCCTCGTTGAGGTCGTTAAGAGCGAGCAGGCGCCCCAGGAATTTGCCGATGTTGCCGTCGCGCTCCTCAAGGGCTGCGGCAAGACTGCGGTCCTCATGAAGAAATTCATCCGCGGCTATATCGTAAACCGTCTCCAGCAGTGCCTCAATCAGGAGGTATTCTATCTCCTCGATAACGGCTATTGCGACGCTGAGGCTATCGACCTTGCCGCGAAAGCGTCCTTCATTCCCAGAGCCTGCGTGCTTGGCCTTTGCAAGCGCATGGACTTTGGCGGTGTAGACATGACCTACAATAACTTTAAGAACAAGAGCTATGCCGCTCCCCAGTGGGATAATCCTCCCACGACCCTCCAGAAGCTCGTTGACGCCAATAAGCTCGGCATCAAGACCGGCGAAGGCTTCTACAGCTATGAGGGCGTTGACCTTGAGGCTCTCAAGGCAAAGCGCGACAAGCAGCTCTTTGAGATTTTCGGCATTACAAAGAAGTTTATGGACGACCCTGTCTGATAAAATTCTCAGCTTCGCCAGTACCGAATTAGAATTATCGAAAGGATTGATTTATTATGTCTAAGTCCAATAAAATCATGATCCAGGTCTGCCTTTGCGGCGCCGGAACGAAAAAGGCTCAGGCTCCCACCGTTCCTTACACGGCTGAAGAGCTTGCCGAGCAGATAGTAGAGTGCGCCAAGGCCGGCGCTTCCATCGCCCACATCCACGTCCGCGAGGATAAGGAAGTTAACGGCGAGCTCCAGATCGGCTACAAGTCCATGAGCCTCAAGGCCTTCACCGCAGCCGTCGAAATGACCCGTGAGGCCTGCAAGAAGGCCGGCGTTGACATTATCATCAACCTCACCACCTCCGGCGGCGAGTATGAGGATGTCAAGCGCCTCCAGCACCTCGGCGCTCTCAAGCCCGAAATGTGCTCCTTCGACCCCAACACCATCAACTGGGCAAACAGCTACATCTTCGAGAACAGCCCCCGCTTCCTCAACAAGCTCAGCGAAGAGGTTGTCAAGCAGGATATCAAGCCCGAGTTCGAGGTCTTTGATACCGGCCATATCGACAGCGTTATGTACTATGTAAATAAGTGGAATATTCCTCAGCCGCCCCACATCCAGTTCATCATGGGCGTCGGCGGCTCCATGCCCGGAACCACTGAAAACCTCGCTTTCCTCGTAGGTAAGCTCCCCGCGGGCGCTACCTGGTCTGTCTCCGGCATCGGCAAGGCTCATATGCCCATGATGCTCGCCGGTCTTGCTCTCGGCTGCGACGGTCTCCGCGTAGGCCTTGAGGATAACATCCTCTATGGCAAGAACCCCGACGGCAGCAAGGTCATCGCCACCAACAAGATGCTCGTTGAGCGTGCCGTTCAGCTTGCTAAGCTTGCCGGCCGCGAGATAGCCACCGCTGACGAGGCGAGAGAGATCCTCGGCATTAAGCGTAACTGCCTCCGCGACGAGATCACCAGAGAAGTTACCTACAAAGAGTAATCGATACAGTTACAGTATTATATGTAATGTTGCTGCGGGCGCCTGAAAAACGCCCGCAGCGGCAAAAAGACGAAAGGAAGATCTTCAAATGTCCAAGGATAAAGTCGTTTCCATCGACAAAGCAATGGAAATGATTCACGACGGCCTCACCATCATGGTTCCCGGCTTCGTTAACTGCGGCGTTCCTCAGACGCTTATCGCCGCTATCCTCAAAAAGGGTGTAAAGAACCTCAATATCATCTCCAACAACACGAGCGTTAAGGGCAAGGGCATCGGCAAGCTTGTCCACGCAAACAGCATCAAGCACATCACTTGTTCTCACATCGGAAATAATGTCGAAACTGTCGAAAAGGTCGTTAACGGCGAAATCAACGTAACCTTCTGCCCGCAGGGTACTCTCTGCGAGCGTATGCGCGCAGGCGGCGCCGGTATCGGCGGCGTCCTTACCCCCACCGGCCTCGGCACCCCCATGCAGGACGGCAAGCAGGTCGTCGAGTGGGATAGCGAGAAGGGCGAATATAAGTTCGTTACCGACGCTGACCCCGTTAAGGGCAAGCGCTTCATCCTCGAGCTGCCCCTCCATGCGGATGTTGCTCTCATCCACGCATGGAAGGCTGACAGAATCGGCAATGTTATATATCACAGAACCGCACGCAACTTTAACCCCATCATGGCTACCGCCGCTGATTTCGTTATCGTTGAAGCGGAGCACATAGTCGAAGTCGGCGAGCTTGACCCCGACGTTATCGTTACGCCGAGCTGCATCGTTGACATGATAGTACAGGCGAATCCGGAGGATAGAAACTGATGAATAACAGAGAATTTATTGCACAGAGAACCGCTAAGTTCTTTCAGGACGGCGACGTTGTAAACCTCGGCATCGGTATGCCGACTATGTGCCTTGATTATCTTCCCGAGGGCATTGATATTTGGATAGAGTCTGAAAACGGCGTTCTCGGCCTTTCCGGCGCCCCCGAAAACGAAGCTGACGGCGATATCGACATCGTTGACGCTTCCGGCCGCGTTTCCACTATCCGCGAGGGCGCTGCCTGCTTCTCCAGCTTTGATTCCTTCGGCCTTATCCGCGGCGGCCACGTCGCGGCTACTGTCCTCGGCGCTTACGAAGTTGACCAGGAGGGCAACCTCGCCAACTGGATGGTTCCCGGCAAGACCTGCGCGGGCATGGGCGGCGCTATGGACCTCGTTTCCGGCGCTAAGAGCGTTATCATCATGACCGAGCACTGTGACAAGTACGGCAAGTCCAAGATACTCAAGAAGTGCACTCTGCCCCTCACCGCAGCAAACGAGGTTGACTATATCGTTACCGAGCTCTGTGTTCTCCATCGCACCGAGAAGGGCCTCGTTCTCGAAGAGCTCGCTCCCAACGTAACCGTTGAGGAGGTCGTTTCCAAGACGGACGCTGATCTTATTATTCCCGAAAAGATTGGAAGTATGGTGTAAATGAATAACCCTATGATGATAGTGGGGCTCGTTATCAGCATCGTTCTGATAGTCGGTCTCTCTATTTTCACCGGAATGCAGAAGAAGGCCAAGGGCGGTAAAATCGGCTTTGGCGTTGCCGCAGGCCTCATCATGGGAACTCTCGTCGGCGGAACCTCCACCGTCGGAACGGCGCAGCTTGCCTTTAACTACGGCATGACTGCATGGTGGTTCACGCTCGGCGGCGGTCTCGGCTGCCTCATCCTGGCGCTTATTTACGTTAAGCCACTTCGCGCGCAGGGAAGTCCGACGCTCGTCGGCATGGTGCGCGATGAATACGGCAAAAGCGTCGGCCTCGCGGCGACCATTCTTAATTCCGTAGGTACTTTTATAAACATCCTTTCCCAGCTTATCGCGGCCTCGGCTGTCGTTCTCGTCGTTTTCCCGACGATGGGTGCTGCCATGACCTTCGTTATAGCGGCTGTGTTCATGATACTTTACGTCGTGTTCGGCGGGACGAAGGGCGCAGGCGTTGTAGGCATCCTTAAAACCTGCCTGCTTTATCTCACAATGGTTATCTGCGGCGTTATCGTCCTTTCAAAGTGCGGCGGCGTCGGCGGCTTCACCGATATGGTGAACGGCCTCGTCATCCAGAAGACGGACGGAACCGTTATCGACAGAAACCTTTGGAGCCTCTTCGGGCGCGGCTTCTGGACAGACTTCGGCTCCTGCATGTCGCTTATCCTCGGCGTTCTCACCACGCAGACCTACGCGCAGGCGATACTTACCGCGAAAAGCGATAAGGACGGCAGAATAGCCGCCCTCATCTCGACTATACTTATCCCGATTATCGGCATATTCGGAATTCTCGTCGGCCTCTATATGAGAGGCGTTGTCGACCCGGCAACGGCGGCGGAGTCCTCCGCAAAGCTTGCGAAGGTCGCGCTTACCTCCTTCATTATGGACTATTCCGGAATTCCTCCGATACTCGGCGGCATAATGCTCGGCGCGCTCTTTATCGCTTCCGTCGGTACGGGCGCGGGCCTTTCCCTCGGTATTGCCACGGTTATTAACCGCGACCTTATCAACAAGGGCAAGGCGGCGACGGACTCGAGCCGTTATGACCTCGTAAACAAGCTCCTTATCGTGGTTATCCTCGTGGCGGCGACGGTGTTTACCTGCCTGCTTCCTTCGGATACCATTCAGGATTTCGCCTTCCTGTCCATGGCTCTGCGCGGCTGCACGGTTTTCGCGCCGCTGTGCTTCCTCATCTGGGCGAAGGGCAAAATCAAGAGCAGATGGGCTATGCTCTCCGTCATTTGCGGCTGCTGCGTAGCGCTCGTTTACGGCGTGCTGAAGGTGCTCGGATTCATTACCTTCCCGCTTGCGGCGGTTTTCCCGGGCATTGTTATCGGCCTCATATTCATGTTCATCGGTCTTGCCGACCGCAAGGATTCCGCAAGACTCGCGTAAAACAAAACACAATACAAAATCGGAGATACTGCTTTCGCGGTATCTCCGATTTTTTTACGTTTGAATGGAAATCAGTATTCAATCGTTTTCAGTTCGTCGGCTATTTTAACGTCGAAGGGGAGCAGGTCAAGAACCTGCGTTTTTAAATCGATGCCCGGGGCTATTTCCGTGAGAACGAGCCCATCGGGGCCGAGACGGAAAACGCAGCGCTCGGTGACGTAAAGAACCTCCTGCTCGTTCGCGTAGGCGTTTTTCACGCTGAAGGAGAAGCTGCTTACGTTTTCGACAAACTTTTTTATGGAGCCTTCCTTCGTGATGCTTACCGTTTTACCGTCGAAGGCGCCCTCAATGCCCTTGCTTGTGAAGGTCATGCAGAAAACTACCTTTTTCGTCGTCTGCGAAATGTTGGCAAAGCCGCCTATGCCGGTGAGCTTGCCCTTTGTGTAATGCCCGTTCACATTGCCTGTGCCGTCCACCTCTAGCGCGCCTATGAAGCAAATGTCGAGGCCGCCGCCCTCGTAAAAATCGAACTGGCGCGCCATATCCATCATCGAGTCGGGGCCGATCGCCACTCCGAAGGCCTGCCCGCCGAGAGGAAAGCCGCCCGTGTGGCCCGACTCGACGCTGAGGTGAACGTCCTCCAGCATATTGCGCTGCAGGACTTCCTCTGCGACAAGCTCCGGAATGCCTATGCCGATGTTTACGATTTGCCCCTTCTGTATCTCCTGAACGGCGCGGCAGGCGATGGCGCGGTGGAGGTCGTTGCGCTTGTGCGTTGCGCCGATAGCGCCGCGAAGCTCCTCGCGGCAGGCTTTGAGAATGTTGCCTGTCGGGACGTATTTGCCGCAGATATAATCATAGTAGCCTGTAACGTTAGTAAGCTGCGGCTGCTGCGGGCAGACGACGACGGCGTCAACGAGCGCGGCAGGGACGTTTACCATCCTCGGCGGCATGTGGTTATTAACTATCCGCGCGACCTGAACGATTACCTTGCCGCCGTTTCGGTGCGTTGCCTGAGCAACGGAAAGCGCGTCGATAGAGGCGCACTCGTTTTCAAAGGTGATGTTCCCGCGCTCGTCGGCAAAGCTCGCCTTCAAAAGCGCGATGTCAACGCGGGGGATGTCGTACAAAAGGCCGAGCTCACCGCGTTCTTCGGCCAGATGCACAAGCTCAAGCTTAGAGCGCTCGTTGAGGCGGTATTGGTGCCCAAGCCGCGGGTCAACAAAGAGGTTGAGGCCGATTTTGGAAAACAGCGCCGAGGCGCCGCAGGCCGAAGCCCGTATCATGTGCGACAAAATGCCGCCGGGGAGGTTGTAGCCCTCGATTTTATTGTCCATTATCGCCTGGCAGGTGTTGAGAAGGCTGCCGAAAAAGCCGATAACGGCTCTGTCCACCGCGCCCTCACAGATATAACCCTCCACGTCGCTGTCCTTTTTCCAGTCCGAGAAGCTGAACGAGCTGTAAACAGAAAGATGCTTCGGGTGGCCGGTCTCGCGGAAGCGTTTGGTTATTGCCTTGTTCAGGTCTATCGGAGACGCACAGGCGGCAAAAGCATTCACCCAAATGGTGTCGCCGTCCTTAATAAGGGCGATGGCGTCTTCAATCTTCATTACTTTACTCATGCCTTGACCGCCTCCTTGTTCGCTGTCATTGCTGATACAGAGCTTCGTTTCTTGCGAAAGCCCGCTTTCTTATAAGGAAATAGCATACGTAATGCGCTATGCTCGTGAGCACCCAGCTTATGGGGTACGATACAAAGAGCATGAAGGGCGTATGGTTCGCGGCGAAAATCGTGTATATCCATACTATTCTGAAAAGGCAGGCGCCGATAAGCGATACCACCGTCGGTAAAAGCGAATAGCCGAGCCCGCGGTTCACGCCGCCCATCATGCCCATAAGGCCGCAGGTGAAATAAACCGGGCAGGTGATTATTAGCCTGTATGCGCCGAATTCCAGAACATCCTTTTCCGTCGCGTAAATATTTACAAGCGGATAGCGGAAAATCATCACCGCTGCGGCAAGAACGGTGCCGAGGACGGCGACGATGAGCGAGCAAATCTTAACCGTGCTGTCAACGCGCGAATACTGCCGCGCGCCGATGTTCTGGCTTATCGCGGAGGTAGCCGTCTGGTTGAAAGCGTCGAGTGAGCAGAACATGAAGCCGTCGATGCTCGCGGCGGCGGTGTTGCCCGAAATGGCGGCGCTGCCGAAGGAATTTATCGAGGACTGGATTATTACGTTGGAGATCGAGAAAACGCAGCCCTGCAGGCCTGCCGGAATGCCGATTTTTACTATCTGCCAAAGCTCGGACCTGTGGAAGCGGAGCTTTTTGAGCTCGAGCCTGTAATCGCCCTCGCTTTTCATGAGGCAGCGGATTATGAGCGCCATGGAAAGGCACTGGGAAAGAACCGTTGCCAAAGCAACGCCGTCGACCGTCATTTTAAACACGATGACGAAGATGAGGTTCAGTATCACGTTCAGCACCCCGGCGGCGATGAGGTAATAAAGCGGCCTTTTCGTGTCGCCGATGGCGCGCAGTATTGCAGCGCCGTAATTATACAGCGCCGTGACGGGGACGCCCACGAAGATTATCCGCATATAAAGCGCCGCGCCGTCGATAAGGTCGTCCGGCGTTCCCATGAGGGAGAGCAGGGGATAGGCGCAGGCGAAGCCCACTAAGCCGATGATTATGCCGCCCACTAAGGCCACAAGCACGGTCGTATGCACCGTGGCGCTCAGGGCCCTTGCGTTTTTTGCCCCAAAATGGCGCGCGACGGTAACGTTCGCGCCGATGGAAAGGCCGATGAGCAGGTTTACAATAAGGTTTATAAGAGCGCTCGTCGCGCCCACCTGACCGAGCGCGGCATCGCCCGCGAAGCGCCCGACGACGACGAGGTCGGCCGCGTTGAACAATAGCTGCAATACGCCCGAGAGAATAACGGGGATCGTGAATACAATGAGCTTCGGCAGCAGCGAGCCGACGCTCATATCTATCTCATGTGATTTTTTCATTGAGGATCTCTTTTCTATTATGCCGGTATGCATTCGGTGAATTATATATAACTATTGTATCATAGTCTGCGTGATAGTTCCAGCAGATTTTACAACTAGGCAGCAGTAATTATATAAAATCGCGCTCCGTTTCCAACTTTATGTAAATACAAGAAAAATATTGCGGCCCGAGCATATATTTTTGTATAAATTGAGTTGCAATTTATAGGCGTTAAATGTTATAATGGCTACATAGCTATGAAATTGCAAAGCGCAATAACGCATTACTTCTAAAACCGAAAGGAAGATTACTAATGGGATCCAAATATGAGCACGTTTTTAAGCCTATCAAGATCAGAGGCATAGACTTTAAAAACCGTATCGTTCTCGCGCCTCCTTCTCCCAACCTCGCCAGCACCAGCGGCCAGGTAACGCATGATTTTGTTAACTGGTTCCGTATGTTCGCTCGCGGCGGCGTCTGCACGCTCTATGTCGGTAACTGCTCTATCGACATTACCGAGTGCAAGGACGAGGCTTATCAGCTCGATATGGCTAACCCCGACGGCGTCCTCCCCATGACCTGGTACGCCGATATGTGCAAGCAGTATGACTGCCACGCCTCCTTCGAGATTAACCACAACGGCGAAAACACCCGTTATGAGACTGTCGGCCACTGGCCGTACAGCGCTTCTCCCCGTATCTCCGACAACGAGCGCCGCGCCGCCGAACAGAATGGACGCGAGCCGCATCCCTGCATCGAGATGACCAAGGAGAAGATCCACGAGACC
>JAEEUX010000014.1 GCA_016290695.1 Oscillospiraceae bacterium | reverse complement strand
CGGCTTCGCTCCACTTGGATAAGGGGCGCTGGCGCGAAGCGCCTGAGAGGTCGTATATTTGCGGAACGCTGAGGACAGCGTTCCCTACCGAACAAGCAGCAATCATCGAATATTGCACAAATGGTTCGTGCCATGCCGGGGGCAAGCCCCGGCCCGCAGGCAGGTGCCGACCGCGCATTTAGCTGCCAATCGTGGTGCATACAAGCGGTGTGCCGCCTGCGTCCCACGAATTGCTTGTTCTATAATCCTTCCGCCGTCCGATCAATCGGACGGCGGATGCTTTGTAGAAAATAGACAAAAATCGCCTTAATTTTCTGTTAACGGTAATTCAATTCTTGCGTTGATTTATTTCATTAATGTGTTATCATAATATAGTCACTGACAATGCTATAAGGAGATTTTTTACAATGAAAAAAATTATTGCTCTGCTTCTCGTTGCAGCTATGGTATTTTGCTTTGCGGGCTGCTCGCCCAAGAACAGCGAGCCCAGCTCTGACTCTAACCTCACCCCCGAGCAGGCCAAGGAGCTTGTAGACAACCTCAACGCCGCTGCGGATGAGATTGCTAACTCCGACCTTGCTTACGTTCAGGATAAGGGAACCCTTGTCGTCGGCATCACCGACTTTGCCCCCATGGATTATAAGGATGATAAGGGCGAGTGGATTGGCTTCGACGCCGATATGGCAAAGGCCTTTGCCGCTTCTCTCGGCGTAGCCGTCGAGTTCATCGAGATCGACTGGGACAACAAGATTTTCGAGCTTAACGGCAAGACCATTGACTGCGTATGGAACGGCATGACCCTCACTAACGAGGTTCTCAGCTCCATGTCCTGCTCCAAGCCCTATTGCGACAACGCTCAGGTCGTCGTCGTAAAGAGCGACGCTGCCGCTGACTATCAGACCAAGGAAAGCCTCTCCGAGCTCAGCTTCGCTGTTGAGTCCGGTTCCGCCGGACAGGCCGCCGTTTCCGAGCTCGGCCTCAACTTCATCGAGGTTCAGAATCAGGCCGCCGCTCTCATGGAGGTTGCCGCCGGTACATCCGATGCCTGCGTTATCGACCTTCTCATGGCCGGCGCCATGATAGGCGAGGGCACCAGCTATCCCGAGCTCACTTATACCGTTTCCCTCACGAGCGAGGAGTACGGCGTCGGCTTCCGCCAGGGCAGCGACCTTGCCGAGAAGCTCAACGAGTTCTTCGCCTCCGCTTATGCCGACGGCAGCATGCTCGCTTCCGCCACCACCTACGGCGTTCAGGAGTCCGTCATAGCCCAGTAATCCGATAACCGAATCATTAACGCAAAAGGCAGGGAGCTATACTCTCTGCCTTTGCGCTGTTCTATAAAAAAGGCGCAAAGCGAGGTCCTTGTATGTTTTTAACTGTAATCGAGTCGCTCAACGAGGGTTTTCTGAAGACTCTTGAGCTTTTTGCGCTCACGCTGCTCGGCGCGCTGCCCCTCGGGCTGCTGCTTTCGTTCTGCACGATGAGCAAGTTCCGCCCTGTTAAGTACCTCATGAAGTTCATCGTCTGGGTGGTTCGCGGAACGCCGCTCATGCTCCAGCTGATAGTTATTTACTATTGCCCCGGCATGCTCCTCGGCAACAACTGGTGGGGCGGCGGCACGGCGGGGCGCTTCATCGCAACGGTTGTCGCCTTCGTGATAAACTATTCCTGCTATTTCTCGGAGATTTACCGCGGCGGAATAGAGGGCGTCCCGCGCGGGCAGTATGAGGCAGGGCAGGTCCTCGGCATGACGAAAACGCAGATTTTCTTCCGCGTTACGCTGCTCCAGCTCATTAAGCGCATCGTCCCGCCGATGGGCAACGAGATAATCACGCTCGTTAAGGATACCTCCCTTGCGCGCGTTATATCCGTTTACGAAATAATATGGAGCGGGCAGGCCTTTATCAAGTCCTCCGGGCTCGTGTGGCCGCTGTTTTTCACGGGAGTGTATTATCTCGTCTTCAACGGCCTGCTGACGCTGGTTTTCGGCGGAGTCGAGAAGAAGCTCAGCTTCTTCAGAGTGTAAGGAGGCGCGCGAATGTCAGTTCTGGAAGTTAAACATATCGGCAAAAGCTTTGATAATACCGAGGTTTTGAAGGATATAAACTTTTCTCTCGGAAAGGGCGAGACCCTTGCGATAATCGGCTCCTCCGGCAGCGGAAAGACCACGCTCCTGCGCTGCCTCAATTTCCTCGAAACGCCCGACCAGGGCCAGATAATCGTTAATAACGAAGTCCTCTTCGACGCGCAGAACGCCGCCGCGACGACGGAACGTGAGGTCCGCGAAAAGCGTCTGCATTTCGGCCTCGTTTTCCAGTCCTTTAACCTTTTCCCGCAATATACGGCGCTGGAAAACGTGAAGCTTGCCTGCGAGCTTCTGGCGAAGAACCGCCCGGATTATAAGGAGCGCCGCCGCGAGATTTTATCCGAAATACGCGACGAGGCGGCCTCGCTTCTTTCGCAGGTGGGGCTTTCCGAGAAGATGGACCTTTACCCGCACCAGCTCTCCGGCGGCCAGCAGCAGCGCGTCGCAATCGCGCGCGCCCTCGCTCTTTCGCCGGACATCCTCTGCTTTGACGAGCCGACGAGCGCGCTCGACCCGGAGCTTACGGGCGAAGTCCTGCGCGTAATCCGTGGCCTTGCCGAAAAGAACACGATGGTGATAGTCACGCACGAGATGCAGTTTGCCCGCGAGGTCGCGGACACGGTCGTCTTCATGGATTCCGGCGTCGTCGTCGAAGCGGGCGACCCGGAGGAGGTTTTCGGCAACCCCAAGCAGGAGAGAACCAAGCAATTCCTTGAAAGATACTCCAATTAAACGGGTTAAATCAAATGGAACAAAATTTAATTGAACGCAAATTAATTGAGCTATTAAACGCCGCTGAGCAGGGCAAGCACATCCGCCACTTCAAGCGCACGATGCTCAGCGAGGCCGAGCTTACAAGCGAGCCGGAAAAATACCTGTACGATATAATCGGCGTCGCGGAGCATACGGAAACGGGCGAGAAGCTGATGGTTTATCGCGCCCGTTACGGCGACAAGCGCCTTTTCGCGCGCCCGCTTGAGATGTTTCTTTCGCCGGTGGACAGGGAAAAATACCCCGACTGCCCGCAGAAAATGCGCTTTGAAATCGATTGCACTTGATTTTTCAAGAGCGTCGTGATAAACTTTTTTGGCTTTAATCAATCAGTAAGGGAAGATATTTCACTTTGGACATGAAACAGGAAATCAGCCGCCGCCGGACCTTCGCGATAATTTCCCACCCCGACGCCGGCAAGACCACGCTTACGGAAAAGCTCCTGCTTTACGGCGGAGCCATACAGCTCGCCGGTTCCGTTAAGGGCAAGGCGACCGCACGCCACGCGGTTTCGGACTGGATGGAGCTTGAGAAGCAGAGAGGTATTTCCATAACCTCCTCCGTCATGCAGTTTGAGTATGACGGCTACTGCATCAACATCCTCGATACCCCCGGCCACCAGGATTTTTCGGAGGACACCTACCGCACGCTCATGGCGGCAGACAGCGCCGTGATGGTGATTGACGCGGCGAAGGGCATCGAGCCGCAGACGCGCAAGCTCTTCAAGATCTGCGCCATGCGCCATATCCCGATTTTCACCTTTATAAACAAGCTTGACCGCGAGGCGAAGAACCCGCTGGAGCTCATCGAGGAGCTTGAGCGCGAGTTCGGCATCGGCACCTACCCGATGAACTGGCCCATCGGCTGCGGCAAGGATTTCAAGGGCGTTTACGACCGCGAACGCAAGGAAATCCTCGCCTTCACGGAGTTTCACCGCGGGCAGAACCGCATAAAGGCCATCGAATGCGATATTAACGACTCCGAGAGCGTGGACGAGCTTATCGGCCCCTACCTTCGCAAGCAGCTTGCCGACGATATCGAGCTTCTGGACATTGCCAACTACGATTTCGACCTCGCGCAGGTTCGCGCGGGGAGGCTCAGTCCCGTGTTCTTCGGCTCCGCGCTCACGAATTTCGGCGTCGAGCAGTTTTTGAACAGCTTCCTTGAGATGACGACGCCTCCTCTCGCACGCGAGACGGCGGATGAAATAATCGACCCGATGGACGAGCGCTTCTCCGCCTTCGTCTTTAAAATTCAGGCAAATATGAACAAGGCGCACCGCGACAGGATAGCGTTCATGCGTATTTGCTCGGGCAAATTTGAACGCGGCGAAGAATACTTCCACGTTCAGGGCGGCAAGGCGATAAAGCTCGCGCAGCCGCAGCAGATGATGGCGCAGGAGCGCGAAATAATCGAGGAAGCCTACGCGGGCGACGTTATCGGCGTGTTCGACCCCGGCATTTTCTCCATCGGCGACACGGTTTGCGCCAAGGATATGAAGGTCCGCTTTGAGGGTATCCCGACCTTCGCGCCGGAGCATTTCGCCTCCGTCGAGCGCATAGACACGATGAAGCGCAAGCAGTTCGACAAGGGCATCATGCAGATTGCGCAGGAGGGCGCCATTCAGATTTTCCACCAGCCGAACAGCGGCATCGAAGAGGTAATCGTCGGCGTCGTCGGCGTGCTTCAGTTCGAGGTGCTCGAATACCGGCTGAAAACTGAGTACGGCATAGATGTTCGCCGCCGTGCGCTCCCGTTCCAGGAGATCCGCTGGATAGACAGCCCGGATGTAGACCCGACTACGCTGAACCTCACGAGCGACACGCGCTGGGTGCAGGATTTTAAGGGCAATAACCTGCTGCTCTTCACTGCCGAGTGGTGCGTGGATTGGGCGCTAAAAAAGAATGAGGGTTTAGCCCTGCGCGAATTTAATAATAACTGATATTCAATTAAAAAGGGTCTGAAACCATGCGTTTCAGACCCTTTCCGTATTTTCAGTGTAATGCGCCCGCGCTCAGCTCATCTCGGCCGTTTCTCGGGTAAGCACCTTGACCCAGCGGTAACGGTTGCAGACTATGCCGTTGGGGATGCATTTCAAAATCTGATCCGCCTTTAGGAAGCAGAAAACGACTATCGGCGGGGCGTTGAACACGAAGGCGCTTATCGCGGCGGAGGGTATGGTAAACAGCCACATGAAGAGGTTGTCCGTCCATGCCTGATAGCTCGTGTTGCCGCCCCCGGCGATTATGCCGCCCTCCACGGGGAATTCGTAGCAGCTTCCGATGTTCGTTATGCTGAAAACGGTCAGAAACCGTATCGCGAGCTCCTTTGCTTCCGGCGAAACTGCGTAAAGCGAAACTATCGCCTCGCGCGAAAGGAACATCGCGAGCGAGGAAACGACGCCTATAATGAGAAAAATCAGCTGCAGCGTCCGAGAATAAGGCCGCACACAGTCGAGCCTTCCGCTGCCGATGGTCTTGCCCATCGTTACGGACGCGGCGTTCGCGCTCGACATTCCGACGACGATGAAGATCTGCGAAATGACGCAGGCAATGCTGTTGGCGGCGATAACCGTCGCGCTCATGTGGCCGAGGACGGCGGTCTGCGCGCCCTGTGCGACACCCCAGAGCGCCCCGGAGATCACGACGGGCATCGCGACCTTGAGGAAGTCCTTCAGGTATGTAAAATCGAAGGCGAGTATGTGGCCGAGCTTCATTTTCAGCTTTTTGTCTATGAAAAGCACATAGACGAGGATAATAAGCAGCTCCACGAGGCGGCTTGTAAGCGTAGCCACCGCCGCGCCCTGTATGCCGAGCTCCGGCGCGCCGAGATTACCGAAGATGAATATGTAATTTAGGCAAATATTGATGCAGAGCGTGCTGAGGGACATCACCGTACCGATAAAGGCCGTTTCCACGCTTTGCAGCGAGTACATGAGCGTATTCGACAGCGCGAAAATGAGGTAAGTCCAGCACATTATGCGAAGATAGCGCACGCCCTCGGCGATAACGGCCTCGTCGTTCGTGAAAACAGAGAGTACCGTCTCGGGCGCAAGGCGCGTTGCGAGCAGGAAAATAAGCCCCGCGAGAAAGGCAAACTTCATCGCGACTGAGCTTATTCGCCGTATCGGGGCGACCTCGCCCTTCCCCCAATACTGCGAGCCGAGGACGGCGACACCCATGCCGATGCCTGCGGCGATTTGCTGGAGAATGAACTGTATCTGGTTTACTATCGTGGCGCCCGAAAGCGCGAGCTCCGTGTACTTGCCGAGCATTATGTTGTCCGCGAGGTTTACCGCGAGCGCCGCAAGCTGCTGCAGCGTGATAACGCCGAGCAGCGGCAGGAAGGTGCGGTAAAAGAACGCATCCTTCGTAAAAAGTCCGTTTTTCTGCAAGCCCAAACCCCTTTACATGTTCTGCGCTCTGTGCATAATGAGCTGGCCGGCTATGCTTATGGCTATTTCCTCCGGCGTCTCTGCGAGGATGGGCAGACCGATGGGGCTTACCATGCGGTCAATGTCCTTCTGCGCCACGCCCGCTTCCGCGAGGCGCTTCTTCGTCGCCGCGACCTTGTGGCTGCTGCCGATGCAGCCGACGTAGGAGGCGCTTGTCCGGAGAGTTTGTTCAAGAACCTCATAGTCCATCTGGTGCCCGCGCGTCATGATAACCACGCAGTCGGCGGGGCCAATCGTGATATAGTCCGAAATCCTTTTGAAATCGCCGCGGATTATCCCGGCTGCCTGCGGGAAAAGCTCACTCGTCGAAAACTCGGGCCTGTCCTCAAAAACCACGGGCTTGAAGCCCACCTTCGCGATAACCGGCACAAGCTGCTGCGCGACGTGACCGCCGCCGAAAACATAGACCTTGCCCGCGCGGACGATGGGCTCGGCGTAATAATCGCCGGAGAGTACGGCGCGGCTCTTGAGAAGCGGCTTTACCTCGTCCTCGCTCATGGAGGAAGCAAACATCAGCCCGCCCGTGCCGTATACGCCCATGTCGCAGATGGCGCCGTCCTTCGTTTTGCGGACGAGCCAAACGCTCTCATCGCGGTCAAAGGCGGCGCGGAGATAGCCGAAAAGCTCACGCGCAGTCTTGTCCCCGGCGGGGATATAGAGGAAATAAACGCTTACCTTGCCGCCGCAGATCATGCCGAGCTGGGCAACGTCGTTCGGGGAAAGGTCGTAGCCAACGGCGGCGGAACGCTTCTCGGCATAGACCTCCGCGGCATGCTTCTGCGCGGCGTACTCCACCGCGCCGCCGCCGATAGTCCCGGCGGAGGAACCGTCGCGCCGGACGAGCATCATCGCGCCCGCGCCGCGCGGCGTCGAGCCGCTGGAGGCCGTGACGCTGGCGATGACCGCGTCCTCTCCCTTATCGAGCAGCGCAAGTATGTTATCAAGCAGTGCTTTCATTGTGTGTTATCCTTTCAAAAAATAGTAATATATTTATCCTTCAAAAATGGGATGAGTGCAACGCCACTCATCCCATTTATATTCGATTTTTAAATGTTCAGCGCAAGCTTAAAAGAACTTCTTGATGCCGTCTGTTGCAAGAGCAACGTCCGCGCTGATGGTGATGGTGAACTCGATACCGGCGGACTTGCCGTAATCATCGAGCCAGGAGAGGAAATCCTCGACGCCGTCTTCGGTTCCGACGATTTTGTAGAGGCTGTCTATGAAAACGTGGGTGATGTCGTAATTACCCGCGTGGAGGCCGCTGATAAATCCCTTGAGGTAAGTAAAGGAATCAAAGAAGAATTGATTCGCGAAAATAAGTCTCGCCTTATAGGGGATGTCGTAAGTAAGCTTCTGATCCTTTTCGATGACGACAACGTCGCCTTTATCTTCTGCAATGGCCTGATTGACAAGCTCGATGAGCTGCTTGGTTTTTCCCGTACCCTTGACGCCCATAATAACTTTAACCATGTGCTTCACGCTCCTTTTCGATGTTGGCGGGATCTCCGCCTCATTGCTCGCTTGCGGAAAAGAGAAGTCCCGAAGTCTCCTTGTGCTTCCCTTTTCTGATTCCATCATAACATTTATTTCGCCTGACTTCAACCGAAAAATTAAGAATTATTATATTTATTATAATGGTTTTACTTAATCCCCAACGCGCCGAGCATATATTTCTTGTACGCCTCGACGCCCGGCTGGTCGAAGGGATAGACGCCGAGGGCGTAAGCGGAAAGCGCGCAGGAATACTCAAAAAAGTAGAATAGCCCGCCCAGCGTCTGGGCGTCGAGCGCCCCGATTTCGAGCCTCAGGCAGGGCACACCGCCCTCCGTGTGCGCCCTTATCGAGCCCTCGCGCGCGGCGGAGGCGACATAATCGAGCCTTTTCCCCGCCACGGCGTCGAAGCCGTCGCCCCACGAGGGCAGCGCGGGAACGGTGAGCGAAGAGCCATCCGCGCAGCTCAAAACCGTCTCGAACATTATCCGCTCGCCCTGCTGCATATACTGCCCGAGCGAGTGCAGGTCGGCGCTATACTCGACGGAGGCCGGGAAAAGGCCCTGCCCCCCCTTGCCCTCGCTCTCGCCGAAAAGCTGCTTCCACCACTCGCCAAGCCAGCGCAGGCGCGGCTCCCAATAAGCCAGCACCTCGATTTTCCTGCCCGAAGCGTAGAGCGCCGAGCGCGCGGCGGCGTATTCTCCCGCGGCGTTCTCCGCCCCCGTCGCCATGTATTCCGTCTCCGCCTCGCGCGCGCCGCCGAGCATTGCGCGGATATCGCCGCCCGCGGCGGCGATGGGCAAAAGTCCCACGGGAGTAAGGACGGAGTAGCGCCCGCCGATATTGCGCGGTATGACGAAGCTTTCAAAGCCAAGCTCCGAGGCAAGGCGGCGCAGTGCGCCGCCCGTTTCGTCCGTCGTCGCGATAACGCGGGAGGGCGCGACCTCGCCGTATTTCCTTTGCAGCAGCGCGTAGAAAACGCGCAGCGCGAGGGCCGGTTCCGTTGTCGTGCCCGATTTGGAGACGACGTTTATCATAAAATCCTTCGTTTCGAGGTAATCAAGCAGCTCCTGCGTCTCCGTGCCGGAGAGGGTGTTTCCCGCGAAAATCACCTCCGGGCTGTCCGCGCGGTATTTCGGGCGCAAAAGCTCGATAGCTGCCTTCGCGCCGAGGTACGAGCCGCCGATGCCGATGACGAGCAGGACTTCGCAGCGCGAGCGCACAGACTCCGCAGCGCGGCATATTTTTTCCACCGCGTCCCCAGGCGTTTCCGAGGGCAAATGCAGCCATCCGGCGTAGTCCTTTTCGTTGCGGAGCGCTTCGCAGGCATCGCGGAGCTTAGCGCTCCAGACGGCGCGGTCAAGGTAATTCCCGGCGCCGGAAATATCGGCTTTTATCATGGCGTTCTCCCTTCGGTGTGCGTGATTTGGTTGATTTATATATAAAATTTTAACCCATTAAGCCTTGTTTTACAAGCCCGAGGGACAAAGCGCCGATAAATATTTTAAAAATATGCTGCCGAAGCCGAGACGCGGCGAAGCGTGGTCGGCAACGAGCGACACGGAGCCGAGCTCCTCGCCCGAGGCGTTATACAAAACCGCGCGCCCCAGCTCCTGCCCCTCCGCGACGGGCGCGACGAGCATATCCGGCAGTTCAATAGCCCGCGTGAGGCCCGAAGCTTCCTCCGCCGGCAGGACGAGCTTCCCGGACGCCGCCGGAACGGGCTGCACGAACTCGCTTTCGCCGAGGGAAACTCTCACCGGCGCGGGAACCGTGTCCTGCATTATGTCAACCGATTTGAAGCTCGCGAAGGCGTAATTGAGCAGTATTTTCGCGCTTTCAAAGCGCACCGCAGAGCTCGGCGCGTGCATGATAACGGCGATATACTCCGTCCCGTCGCGCTGGGCGCTCGCGGATAGGCAGTACATGGCCTCCTGCGTAAAGCCCGTTTTCAGCCCCGTCGCGCCGGGGTAAAAGCGTATGAGCTTATTGGTATTAGCCAGCCCGAACTCGCCGCCGCGCACGCTGTCCGTCCATATCGTCGTGTAGGAGCGTATCATCTCGTGCCCCAGAAGCGCGCGCGACATGAGCGCGATGTCCCACGCGCTCGTAAGATGCTCCCCCTCGCAGGGAAGCCCCGTGCAGCTTGAAAACACCGTGTCCGCCATCCCGAGCTCAGCGGCGCGCTTGTTCATCAGCGCGACGAATTCGCCCTCGCTGCCCGCGATGTGCTCGGCCAGCGCCACGGCAGCGTCGTTAGCCGAGGCGACGGCGACGGATTTTATAAGCTCATCGACGCTCATGGTCTCGCCCTCGCGCAGAAATATCTGCGAGCCGCCCATGCCGGAAGCCTCCGTGCTCGCAGTAACGCTGTCGGAGAGCGCGATGCGCCCGGCCTCTATCGCCTCGGCGGCGAGCAGCAGCGTCATTATTTTCGTGACGCTCGCGGGCGGCAGGCGCTTGTGCGCGTCGTGCTCATAAAGGACCGTCCCCGTTTCCCGCTCAATGAGTATCGCGGAGGGGACGTTCACCCCGACCTCCGCAACGGTTTTCATCGTCTCGACGGCCTCCCATTCTTCGCCGTCCGCCGTCTCCGTTGCTCCCGCCGCGCCCGCAAGCAGCAGCAAGGCGAGCAGCGCGCAAATCATCCTTTTCATCCTGCGCCTCCCCCTGGTTTCTTTTATTCATCCAAAATATATGCCGCGCGCCGCGCTTTATTCGTTGACAAGACAAAGCGCCCGAATTAGAATGGAAGAAGCATACTGAAAAGGAGAACGACATGAACGATATTTTGCTGCTCAAACAGGGCGAAATCGTCCTCAAGGGCATGAACAGAAAATATTTCGAGCAGAAGCTCATTTCAAATATCAACCGCCGCCTTTCCCGCATCGGGAAATTCCGCGTCTACTCGGTGCAGTCCACCATCTACGCCGAGCCGCTTTCCGACGATATCGACATGGACGCCGCCGAGGAAGCCATGAAAAAGACCTTCGGCATAATCTCCATGTCCCGCGCCGCCGCCTGCGCCAAGGATAAGGACGTAATTCTCGCCGCGGCGAAGGAATACCTGCACGATCAGCTCATGGCGGCCTCGTCCTTCAAGGTGGAGTCCAAGCGTTCGGACAAGACCTTCCCCATGACGAGCATCGAGCTTTCCCAGTACGTCGGCGGCGAGCTGGACGACGCTTACCCCCACCTGAAGGTGGACGTTCACGAGCCGGAGCTGACCGTGAATATCGAGGTGCGCGATTACGCGGCCTACGTCCACGGCAACAAGCTCCCCGCGGCGGGCGGCCTGCCCGTTGGCGTGGGAGGAAGGGCGGTCAGTCTCCTTTCCGGCGGCATCGACAGCCCCGTTTCCACCTATATGATGGCAAAGCGCGGCGTAATGATAATCCCCGTCCACTTTTTCTCCTTCCCATACACCTCCGAGCTTGCCAAGGGCAAGGTCATCGACCTTGCGCGAGAGCTGCTTGACTATTGCGGCAGGCTGACGCTTCAGGTCGTCCCGTTCACGCATATTCAGGAGGAAATACGCGATAAATGCCCCGAGGAATATTTCACCCTCGTTATGCGCCGCTTCATGATGAAGATTGCCGACAAAATCGCGCTCGATAACGGCTGCGGCGCGATAATCACGGGCGAAAATCTCGGCCAGGTTGCCAGCCAGACCATGCAGGCCATCGGCGTAACGAACGCGGCGGCCTCCGTTCCCGTCCTGCGCCCGCTCATCGGCATGGACAAGGAGGAAATCGTCACCGTCGCGCGCAAAATAGGAACCTTCGACACATCCATCCTCCCCTATGAAGACTGCTGCACCGTTTTCACCCCGCGCCATCCGCGCACGAAGCCCACGCTTGACGAGGTCCTTGAGGTGGAGCAGGCGCTTGACTGCGAGGCGCTTATCGCGGAGGCGATAGCGAACACGGAGAACATCAAGATAACAAAGTGAGGCGCTTATAATGGCCGATATTAAAAAGCCGGAGCAGGCGGTTTTCGAGCTGCTCCGCGCAAAGGGACTCAGCCTCGCCGCGGCGGAATCCTGCACGGGCGGGCTCATCGCAAAGCGCATAACGGACATTCCCGGCGCGTCGGAGGTTTTCTTCGGCGGCGTCGTGAGCTACACTAACGCCGTGAAGGAGGCTCTTCTCGGCGTTTCCCGCGCTTCGCTCGACGAGTTCGGCGCTGTATCCGAGCGCGTCGCGCGAGAGATGGCAGAGGGCGTGAGACGCGAGCTGAAAACCGACATAGGCGTGAGCACGACGGGGCTTGCCGGCCCCGGCGGGGACGAACGCGGCAACGCCGTGGGGACGGTCTACGCCGCCCTTTCCTCGGCAGACGGCACCGTTTGCCGCCGTCTCAGCTGCGGCACGGAGCGCGCGGAGATACGAAACGCGGCGGCGGACGCCGTTTTCGCTATGATAGAAGAACACATCCGAGCTGCGCGATAAATACAGCATTATTTTTTCCAGATCGCGAAACTTTTTCCTTCTCTCTGCGTCTTACTAAACGAAAGCTTTCCTATAACCAATGATACAGGAGGAAAAACGAGAATGAAAAAACTGCTCGCGGCTATGCTTGCCGCTGTAATGCTGCTCAGTATGGGCCTCTCCGCCTCCGCCGCTTCTGGCGGCGACGCGCTCGATTCGCGCCTTGCAGCCGTTACGCTCAAGGTCAAGGAGAAACTCAATATAGGCGACGATTACACCGATTTTTACGGAGACCTCGAAAGCGAGGGCTCCCGCCCCATCTGGCGGCTTAACTGGTACATGGAGGATAACGAGCTCAGCGTGAGCGCCGGGGAAGACGGCACGGTTTATTCTCTCAGCTTCTACGACTATAATGAGACAGGGTACTATGATGCCGGCTACGCGCCGCATTTCCCGCGCCTCAGCCGCGCGGAGGCTCAGAAGGAGCTTGAAAAGCTCATCGCGCCCCTTCTCGGCAAAAACGAAAGCGTCCGCTTTACAGAGAGGGAGGATAACGCCCGCGACGCAGACTCATATTATTTCTACGGCACGCTCTGCGTAAACTCCGTCCCCACGATTTTTTCCGTCCGCGCGAGTCTTCGCCTTTCCGACCTGCGGCTCACAAGCTACAACCGCAGCGACAGCTACACCGTCGTAAAGGGCGGTTACCCCTCCGCTTCGCCTAAAATCTCGCAGGCAGACGCGCTTGAGCTTTTCCGCGGCGTATATACCTCGAAGCTTGAGTATGCCTGCTATGACGGCAAAAACGCCCGCCTCGTCTATCTTTTTTCAAAGGATGATGATTACCTCGTAAACGCCGCCACCGGCAAGCTCTTTAAGCGCAGCGAGCTTTACGCCGGACGCGGGGACAGTTTTTCCGGAGCAGCCGAAAATTCTTCTGCCGACGCCGCTGAAGCGCCGGAGGCGGAAAGCTACAAGGTCGCCCTTACGGACACGGAGCTCAAGGGCATAGCCAAGCTTGAAGGGGCGCTCAGCGCCGATAAGCTCGACGGTATAATCCGCTCCGACAAGCTGCTCGGCGTAACGAACGGCTATGAACTCAAACGCGTGGACTATTCTCTCGACACGGAAACAGACGAAATCACCGCCTACGTTTCCTATTCTATCGCGCTCACTTCTTCCGACTGCGCCTCCGTCGGCCTGAGCGTTTCAGACTATAACAAGCTCACTGAGGAGGGCTACAGGCCGGGCGTTTACAAAAATTACACTATCAACGGCAAGACGGGCGAGCTTATGAGCGGCTACACGAATTACCGCGGCATGGGCTACGATTATGAAGCGAAGGAGAAACCCGTCGCGGAGCTGAGCGAGGCCGTGAAGGCGTGGCTCGGCGCGAAATACGCAAATTTCAGCGAAACGAAGCTCTATAATTCAAACTATACGGATTACTCCGTCGAGCGCGACAGCTATACCTTCGCACAGCACGTAAACGGCTACTTCTTCCCCGAAAACCAAATCAGCTTAAGCGTGAACCGTGCCTCCGGCTGCATAGACGATTTCGGCTTCTTCTGGAACGATGAAGTCAGCTTCGAGACCCCGGCAGATACCCTTATCAGCGCGGAAAAGGCGCTCGACGTTTACATGGCCTCCTTCAACGAACTCTTGAAGTATGAGCTTGACCGCTCTGAAAACATCAGCGGTGAATACATATGGCCCGAGGAGGGCAAGGCCGTTTTAACGTGGCAGCTTGAAGCGGACGGCTGCGTTCACGGCGTTTATGCTGCTGACGGCTCGCTCGCCGCAGCGGAAAAGAGCGTGGCGGGCAGTGAGAAATTCACCTATTCTGACCTCGGCTCCGAGCCCGAGCGCGCCAAGATAGAGAAGCTCGCGCAGTACGGCATAGGCTTCCCCGGCGGCGAATTCAAGGCCGCGCAGAAGCTCACGGAAAAGGAAATGCTCGCCTTCTTCCTCAGCGCCACCGGCAACACCTTTCCTGAGGAACTGGACAAGGATGACCTTGACACGCTCTATACAATGGCACGCTCCTACGGGCTTTATGACGGCCAGCGCCATCCCGACAGGGCCGTAACCCGCGTTGACGCCGTCCGTTCCCTCGTCTCTGCGCTCGGTTATTCCGAGATAGCGTCACTTTCCGGCATTTATGCCGTTCCCTTCTCCGATGCCGGTGAAATAGGCGAAGCCAATCTCGGCTACGTCGCGCTGGCAAAAGGACTCGGCATAATAAGCGGCGACGCGAAGGGCACCTTCCGCCCAAATTCCGCGCTCAGCCGCAAGGAAGCCGCTGTAATGCTCTATAACCTTATGAGCAGATAAAGCGAAGAGATAAAAAGATGAAAAAGCGCGCCTGCGGCTATGACCGCAGGCGCGTTTTTGTTTGCCGACAGATCCTTTGCCGACAAGCTGCCGCATGCTTTTGAATGCGAAAGCCCTCATGATGGGCGCAGAGTTATTTCTCTCTTTCTTCCTTCCTTTCCGATCTGACGCTGATATTCAATTAAAATCAGAAAGTCTATGAGGAAGGCTTTGCGCCATACAAAAAAAGCGCCGCCGCAAAATCTGCGGCGGCGCTTGAAGCTTATGTCTTAGCCGATAACGGAAAGAACGAGAACGACGATTATGATGAGCGGGAGGATATAGCTCATGTAGGGCTTCATCCACCTGGGGACCTTCGCGCCGTTGCCTGCGTTTACCTCGGCAAAATACTTATCCCAGCCCCAGCCGAACTTGTGCGCGCAGAAGAGGACGTAAACAAGGCTGCCTATGGGGAGGGCGAGGTTGGATACGAGGAAGTCCTCAAAGTCGCCGAAGTTGCGGCCGAGGAAGATTTCCTTGGAAAGGAAGCTGTCAGTGCAGTTGGCGAGGATGAAGGGAAGAGTGAGGACTATGAGAAGAATCGCGTTGATAAGAGCGATTTTCCAGCGCTTCATCTTCGTCCACTCAAGCCAGAAGGACATGATGTTTTCAAAAACGGCGATAACCGTGGACATGGCGGCAAAGACCATGAAGAGGAAGAAGAGAATGCCGATGACGCGGCCGCCCGCCATGTGGTTAAAGATGGAGGAAAGCGTGGAGAAGAGGAAGCCTGCTCCGGCCTCGCCTGCCTCGATGCTTCCGCCGGGGTTGAAGGTGAAGAAGGCGGGGAAGATGACAAGACCGGACATGAGCGCGACGAAGGTGTCGAGCCCGACGACGGTGAAGGACTCGCCGAGAAGGCTGCGATCCTTGCCGATGTAGCTGCCGAAGATGGCAATGGAGCCGATGCCTATGCTCAGCGTGAAGAAGGCCTGGCTCATTGCACCGGAGATAACGGTTCCCCAGCCGTAAGCCTTAACGCTTTCAAGGGAGGGAACAAAGTAAAACTTGAGACCCTCAGCAGCGCCCGGGAGGGTGCAGGCATAAACGCCGAGGCCGAGGATAAGGATAAGCAGGAGCGTCATCATGACCTTGGTTATCTTCTCAACGCCCTTTTGAAGGCCGATGGCGCATACGGCAAAGCCGAGGATGATAACAACAGCCGTCATTATGACGTTGAGCGGGAGATTGGTGAGGGTGCTGATAAAGGTTCCGAGCAGGGCGCCGGAGGCTTCCGCAACGTCAAGCCCGGCGCTCACGTCCATGATGGAGCCGCTGACATATTTGAAGAAATATACGAAGAACCAGCCGGTTATGCAGGTATAGAACATCATGAGCAGATAGTTGCCCGCGACGCCGAGATACTTCATGAAGTGCCATTTCTGGCCGGGCTTTTCGAGAACGTCGAAGGACGTCGCGATGCTGCGCTGGCTGCCGCGTCCGACAGCGTATTCCGCCGTCATGATGGGGATTCCGAGCAGGACGAGGAAGAGTATGTAGAACAGCAGGAAGATACCTCCTCCGTATGCGCCGCACCAGATGGGGAACCTGTATACGTTGCCCAGGCCGATGGCACAGCCCGCGGAGATAAGGATGAAGCCTAATCTCGATGAGAATTTCTCACGTTCCATGTTTTTACCTCATTTTCATCATAAAATTATGAATATTCGGCGTGGTTCATCCATTTAAAATTTAAAAGCCTAAACCAAACGCCGTTATGTATTCTACAATATTTTGAAAGATAAAACAACAGTTTTTTGGCAAAAATCTCGGGATTTTTTAATAAAAACAAAAAATCGGCTGCGCACCTTCGGTACGCAACCGATTCGGAGTATAGAGAGGATTAAAAACACCTTGCTCACATGAGAGCCCAGCGAAGCGGGTCTCATGTGAAGTCTGTTTTATTGTTTTTTGCCGTGGACGGCCTTCATTCTGAGAGAGTGGTCGAGAATGCTCTTTCTCAGGCGGAGGTTCTTGGGCGTAACCTCAAGAAGCTCGTCGTCGGCCAGAAATTCGAGGCACTGCTCGAGGCTCATGTTCCTCGGCGTAACGAGGCGGAGCGCTTCGTCGGAGCCGGCGGCGCGCATGTTCGTGAGCTGCTTTTTCTTGCAGACGTTCACGGTGATGTCCTCGTTCTTCGGGGAAACGCCGACTATCATGCCCGCGTAGACCTTTACGCCCGGGGAGATGAACATCGTTCCGCGGTCCTGGACGTTGAAGATGCCGTAGGCGACGGCCTCGCCCGTTTCAAACGCGATGAGCGAGCCGGTGGAGCGGCGCTTGAGCTCGCCCTTGAAGGGCTGGTAGCTGTCGAAAACGGAGGCCATGATGCCCTCTCCGCGCGTATCGGAAAGGAACTCGCTGCGGTAGCCGAAAAGTCCGCGCGAGGGGATGGTGAAGCTGAGCCTTGTGCGGCTGCCCATAGGGTTCATCTCGGCAAGCTCGCCCTTGCGGACACCGAGCTTTTCGATAACCACGCCGACGCAGTCGTCCGGAACGTCGATAACGAGCTTTTCGATGGGCTCGCAGAGTACGCCGTCAATCTTCTTATTCAGCACGCGCGGGGGCGAGACCTGGAATTCGTAGCCCTCGCGGCGCATGGTCTCAATAAGGATGGAAAGGTGCATTTCGCCGCGTCCGGCGACGTTGAAGCTGTCCGTCGAGTCAGTTTCGGAGACATGGAGGGAAACGTCCTTGAGCGTTTCGCGGAAGAGACGGTCACGAAGGTTGCGGGAGGTGACGAATTTGCCCTCCGTCCCGGCAAAGGGCCTGTCGTTGACCGAGAAGGTCATTTCCATCGTGGGGGCGGAAATTTCGACGAAATCAAGCGGCTCCTTGCGCTCCGTCGCGCATATCGTGTCGCCGATGGTAACGTCGCCTATGCCGGAAAGCGCGATAATGTCGCCTGCGGAGGATTCCGTCACCGGGACGCGGTTGAGCCCGTCGAAAACATAGAGGCTCACGGCCTTCGCCTTGTTCTCCATCTCGGGCTTCTGCGCGTTGCAGACGACGATCTCCTGGTTCTGGCGGATAACGCCGCGCTCGATGCGGCCAATGGCTATCCTGCCGACGTATTCGTTATAGTCAACGGACGAAACGAGCATCTGGAAGGGGGAGGCGGTATCCTGCTCCGGGGCGGGGATATAGTCGAGAATAGTCTCGAAAAGCGGGCGAAGATCCTCGCCCTCCTGCTCCGGCGAATAGGAGGCGACGCCCTTGCGCGCCGAGCAGAACACCATCGGGGAATCAAGCTGCTCGTCCGTCGCGTCGAGCTCCAGAAGCAGCTCCAGCACCTCGTCTATAACCTCGTGTATGCGGGCGTCCGGGCGGTCGATCTTGTTGATGACGACGACGACACGATGCCCCAGCGCGAGGGCGTGCTGCAGGACGAAGCGCGTCTGCGGCATCGGGCCCTCCGCCGCGTCAACGAGCAGGACGACGCCGTTTACCATCTTGAGCACGCGCTCGACCTCACCGCCGAAATCGGCGTGACCCGGGGTGTCGACTATGTTTATCTTTACGCCGCCGTAGTGGACGGCCGTGTTTTTGGCGAGGATGGTTATTCCTCTTTCGCGCTCAAGAGCGCCGGAGTCCATAACGCGGTCGTTTACCGCCTGATTTTCACGGAAAACGCCGCCCTGCTTGAGCATTTCGTTAACAAGGGTGGTCTTGCCGTGGTCAACGTGCGCGATTATCGCAATGTTTCTAAGTTCCATCTTCCAAACCTTCTTCGTCTTGACAAGTTTTTACAATCATTTAAACAGAACTTAGATATTTTACTGCATAGACTAATAAATTGCAAGCGAAACGGCATAATTTTCGCCCGTTTCAGGGATTTTTCGGCATTTTTGGAATATGAGACAAAAAGGAAGCGCAAAACGAGCGGCGATTTTATGTTACATTTATATAATGTAATGTGATTGCCATTCCGTAGGGCGCGCCGCAAGCACGCATTTGAATTATGCAGAATGTAATTAATTTGCTTAATGTAATGTTGTTGCCGGTCCGGTAGGGAACGTCGTCCTCGACGTTCCGCCCGCGCGTATGCGCGGTGGCGCTTTACGCAGCCATATCACACATCCGCAAAACCTAAGGCAACGCCGCATAATTCCGGCGCATAGATTGCGCCGTCAGGATTTTCGTCAGATTGTTCAAAAAACGCA
>JAEEUX010000235.1 GCA_016290695.1 Oscillospiraceae bacterium | reverse complement strand
TTTGCCGCCGCGTCGGCATATCCGAGCCACTCAAAGCTTGTGTGCTCGCCCGATAGCTTTATCTCCCCGCCGCATTCAAAGGCGAAGGCGTGCTCAGGGATTACATAGCTGCCCTCGGGCCAAAGCTTCAGGTATTTTTCCGGGAAAATATTCGTTGGGATATATGTCATGGATTTAAGCTCCGTGAGCTTTTCTGCTCTTATCCCCGTTTCCTCCCATATTTCGCGCCTCGCCGCCTCGGAAGGCTTTTCATCATCCTCCCCGCCGCCGGCGATAAATTGGAACTGGTCAAAATCCGCGCGGTGAAAAACGCAATACTCCGGCTCGGGGTTCAGTCTGTATGGAATTGCCAAAATCTGAAACGGCGCTCTCATGCAATAACCTCCCAAAAGTATTATTTTCTCGAACGCATGGCTAAATACGTGGGTATATTCAATTCATGCAGCCGTCCGCTTCCATTCGTGTCCTCGTAAAGGTTCAGCAGCGTGAAGCCTGCTTCGAGCTGCCCGTTGATCTGCTCCTCAAGCGTGTGGGAAAACTGCATTCCGTCGTCACAGCTTTCAAGTTGTCTGCGCTGTTCCTCGTTCGCCAAGGGGTCGAAGGGAAGGCGGTTTATTATCGTTTTCTCGTCGAGGTCGACTATGAAATTTATAAAATAGTCAACGCCTGATAGCAAAAGCCCGCCGCTTTTCAGAACGCGGTGACACTCCTTCCAGATCGGCTTGACCTCTTTCACATAGCAGTTTGAAACCGGGTGAAAAATAAGGTCGAAGCTCTCGTCGGGAAACGGCAGCGGCTGCGTCATGTCGCCGCGAATTATTTCAATCGAATAGCCCTCACGTTCGGCGACGAGCTTCTCACTCGCGAGCTGACGCTCAGAATAGTCAAACACGGTACAATCCGCGCCAAGTGCGGCAAAAATCGGCATTTGCTGCCCGCCGCCGCTGGCAAGTCCGAGAACCTTCTTGCCTTTGAGCTCTCCAAACCATTCGTGCGGCACCCATTTAACGGGCGTAAGCTTTACATTCCAGTTGTCTCTCAGCGCCGCCGCGTATTCTTCGTGGCCGATGGGTTGCCCCCACTCCCAGCCGTTTTCCGCCCAACGATCCACCGCCTCGGCGTTTATATCCTGATAGTTCATCTCATTTTCTCCCTGTGACATTGCTATTCTTTACTCCAATATACGAAATCCCACAACCAATATACCAGAAGGATCGGCTGTTTTCAATCAATTCCACTGTCTTAACGTACTTTTCGGCTTTGCATGAAAACGCTCCCGACAGTAATCAAACGCTGCGCATGCCGAATATATCCCCCATCCGGATAAAACAAAAACCGAGCGTTCATAACGATAACCCGTTATGAACGCTCGGTTTGGTCCGAGTGACTGGATTCGAACCAGCGGCCTCTTGAACCCCATTCAAGCGCGATACCAAACTTCGCCACACCCGGATACGGAATTCAGCTTTGTTAATATACCACACTGCGAGAGAAAATGCAAGAGTAAAAACGCTTTTTCTTGTTTCTTTTTTCTTTGATTTGTTTGATTAATATGGCTGTGTAAATTTTGCATATTTTTCGCTTTAAAACGGTGGACTTTTTGCAAAAATGTGCTAAAATATAAATATTGACATAAGAGGGCGGCCTTCTCCCCGATTTTTGCAGCTTTGCGCCGTCCTCGGCTTGTGCTTCGGCGCTTCGCCGCGGCACCACATATTATATATGGAGGTAGAATACAAATGATCGATCTGAAAGGCAAAACCGCCTTTATCACGGGCGGCGCGAGCGGCATGGGCTTCGGCATTGCGAAGGCCTGCGCCCGCGAAGGCATGAACGTTATCATCGCCGATTTCCGCCAGTCCGCGCTTGACGAGGCGCTGCCCTGGTTCAAGTCTCACAATTTCCCGGCGCACGGCATTTGTCTCGACGTTACCGACCGCGAGGCTTATCTTAAGGCTGCCGACGAGGCTGAGGCCACCTTCGGCAAGGTCCACGTCCTTGTAAACAACGCCGGCATCGGCTCCGGCGAGCCGAGGATCCTCACGGGCGAATTCGAGTGGAAGCAGATAGACATGGCTATCGACGTTAACTTCAAGGGTATCCTCAACGGTATCCTTATTTTCCTCCCCCGCATCCTCAAGCACGGCGAGGGCGGCTACGTCGTTTCCACGGCTTCCATGTCCGGCATTTTCCCCGTAAAGGGCTTCCCTATGTACGACTCTCTCAGAATGGGCACCATCACCCTCATGGAAGAGCTCGCTATGGAGCTTGACGGCACCAACGTCGGCGCCGCAGCCTTCTGCCCAGGCCCCTTCACGACTAACCTCGGCCAGTCCTCCGGCGAATTCATCGAGAAGTACACCGGCAAGAAGCCTGCCATGCCGAAGTTCGAGCCCCCGAAGGACAAGGACGGCAATCCCATCAAGTTCGAGCCCCCGAAGGACGAGAACGGCAATCCCATCGACTTTACGAAGCTCTCCCGCGATCCCGACGAGGCCGGCGAGCGCGTCGTCCGCGGCATCAAGCGCGGCGACAAGTTCATCTTCACGCATGTTGACTTCAAGCCCGCCTGGGAGCTGCGTATGAACGCTATTCTCCGCGCCTTCCCCGACGAGCCCCCCACGCCGGGCTTCGCCACCGTTTTCAAGGGCAACCTCTACAATCCCATCTATGAGCAGCAGGAGCAGGTTCCCGGCTTCACCTTTGTAAAGAAGGACTAAAAAACTTACATATTATATATGTATCCCACCCGCGCAGGGACGCTGAAACCGTGTCTCTGCGCGGGTTTTTAAATTTTTTCATATTTTTTCAAAAAAACGCTAAAGTTTTCCCGTGGAGCTCCGATATTAATGGTGTAAGGAAAAAAAGAGATTAAATACCCAAAGGAGTATTTAACATATAACTTATACGTGACCGCAAGGATGTGGACACGGCAACATTCAAGGAGGAATAATATCATGCGTATCAACACTAACATCACTGCTATCAACACCTATACCCAGTATTCCAAGAACAACAACAGAATTGGCGCCGCCGTAGCGAAGCTTTCGTCCGGTTACGCCATCAATAGTGCTGCCGACAATGCTGCCGGCCTTGCAATTTCCGAAAAAATGCGCGCTCAGATTCGCGGACTTGGCCAGGCGTCCACCAACTCACAGGACGCTATAAGCCTCATCCAGACTGCTGAGGGCGCACTTTCCAGTTCTACGGAGATTTTGCAGCGTATGCGCGAGTTAGCCGTTCAGTCCGCTAACGACACGAACGCCGATAAGGTCGACCGCGAGGCCATCGAGGACGAGTTCCACCAGCTCAAGACCGAGCTTGACGACATTGCAAGAAGCACTTCCTTCAACAAGAGAAACCTTCTCGACGGTTCTCTCGCCACCGCGAAGAACAGCGTCACCAACACTCAGCTCGGAAACAACTCCCTCGCCATTTCCCTCGGAAACGCCGCTGCCGGAAGATATAATTTCAACGTAAAGGTCAAGCAGGAGACCGCAGCCATCGAGGCGAAGATGCCCGATACCCCGAACGCGACCCTCGGCGCAACCGCTACCACCTACTTCACCGCCGCTACCTGCCAGCTCGGAACCGCCACCGCTCCTTCCGCCCTTCTCAACGGAAACTACAGCTTCACCTCCGAGCTCCGTGACGACGGAAGCCTCTCCGTTACAGCTACCGGCGACAACGGCCAGGTCTTCAACGCCAGCGTCTCCGCGAACGCTCTGGCAAACGCGACGACCAGCAACCAGATAGACCTCGTCTTCTCTCCCGACGCGGACGACGCTTTCCACCTCACTCTTACGACCTCCAGCTTCTCCAACACCACTAACGGCATTCAGGCCCTCAACAGCGCCATCGCCGACACCACCGTTTCCATAGTCGGCGGCGTTACGGCCATGGACGCTACCTACGGC
>JAEEUX010000234.1 GCA_016290695.1 Oscillospiraceae bacterium | reverse complement strand
TAAAATCAGAAAATCTATGCGGCAGGTTTCGTGCCATGCTTCGTTGGGCTTCTTGACCATATATATTCATTATGCTCTGCGAAGCCCGCCTCGCCTGACGCGAAACCTGTTTGCATATCCGTTTCTTCTTTTAATTGAATATTAGTATAAAAAGCCCTGCAAGCCGTTTAAACCGGGGCTTGCAGGGCTTCGTGAGTTATGTGTCAGTCTCCCGCGTTCGGCAAAATTACATCGAAAAAGTTTCTCGTTTCCGGGCGGGGGGAAGCGTAAATCGAAATGAGCAGGTCGATAAACTCGCGCTGGGTGACGCCCTGCGCCAAAACCTCATAGGCGGCGTTTCCCGCCTCAAAGCAGGCTCTGTAGTATGTATCTCCCGGATTGCCGTAAACGCTTTTGCCATAACGGACGGCGAGCGGCATATCGCCTATATTTGAATTCGGCTTGCCGTACTCCGTAAGCAAAGAACGGATTTCCGGCATCGGATACTCCCATGTGCTGGATTGTGACCATTTTATCGGCGCAGGAGAAATCTGCAAATTAATAAAAGGTCCTTCAGTGTCAGCGCGGAATGAATAGCGGAACATGGTGAAATTGGCAAACACATATTTTCCCTCTTCATTCAAATAGAAGTATGGTTCTAAAAAATCAACTTCCTGAGCCGTGCTGCCGCAGCTTTCGGGGATTACCCAATTTTCGGGGTATATGTTCAAAAGACGCATAGCTTCGTCTTTATCAACGATTTTCGCGCCCTCAATGTCATAACAGTCGTAGACAGGCAAGTCCCTTTTGTAGTCCGAAAGCTTAGGCTCGGATTTCTTGATTTCTTCATCCGACAGTTCGTTATAGAAAGACACAGGGTCTTTGAAGAACAGCTCCCCCTCGGAAAGTTCAACCTTTGCGACGGTTTCTCCGTCCGTGAGTTCGGTTTTTACCGTGATGTTTTCGTTCCCGCAGGAGCAGAGGCACAGAGCAAGAAGGGCTGTGCAAAATATGCATTTTAGATTAACTTTACTGCAATATAGATATGTTTGAGAAACCCAATTTTTGCTGCAATGCATAGCGGCATTCCTTTCGCTTTCTCATGAATAATGTAAGCCAGCACTGGGTCGGGGGCTTGCCCCCGACCCACAGGAAACCCTATTCCTTATCGTGCCATCCGCTTTTTTCGGCGATTTCCTTTATTCGCCCCTTGAATTCCTCATAGGAGTAGCCGGAAAGCTCGTCTGTCACCGGCTCGAATCCGAAGGAGAGCACGGTTTCATCATCGGTGATATAGAAGGTTCGTAATGTATCGGCGCCGACTACAGGAATTCCCTTGTGCTCTGAAATGCGATTAGCAGGACTTCCGTCAAATATGAACGATGAGCCCGGGGAAAACTGTTTTGCGTCGTCGAAATTGAAATCCACAAATGAATAGGCGATCCACAACTCGTCACCCGGAAGCTCTTGCTTATCTCGTGAGTCTAACAATTCGGTTACCTTGACGGGAAGCAAATAGAAGACAACTTCTGTGTCTAAACCGCTGTTTGCTTTATCAGTCGGGCTGGAAACCCAGCTGATAAATTCCCAATCGCCGGAGATTTCTGCTCTGAACACATAATCTCCCAATTTAAGCCAGGTGTCTTTTTCAGGAAACAATACAGAATACGACATTGTGGAAGATAAACCGGATTTTGCAAAAGGATACTGCTCACGGAGTTCTGCGGCGATATCCTGACGGTTTTGAATTTGCTTTTGCAAATGAATAGTATAGAAGGCGAAAAGAATAAGCGCTATTGCCAAGACGCACGAAGCGGCGATAATCGAAGTCCGCTTGATTTTACTCATTCAATATTCCTCCTATAGCATTATGCAGATGGATATTTTATATATAGTGCTGTTTTATCATTTTGGTTAAGCGTATTTGAGGGCGTTCCTGCATACATAACAGAAGAAGTGTCATAAGTGTGTCCAAAGCCAAGTGCATGTCCCATTTCATGAGCAATTAGTGCAGCAAATTCAGTAGTGCTAAGCGTTGACAATGATGAATATTCGTCATCCATAGGGGGACGATAATAAATATTCGAACTCTTTATTCCAGATGTGGTTGTTGAAATATTTGTGTTAATTATTTGCATTCCGTTGGTATCATAGTTTAATGTTATTGCAGCCATTGTCAGCATTCTAATTTTTGAGTTTGTTCATTTTCAGAAGAATTAATCTTCATCTGAAACAGTGTTCCACTGCTTTGCTGTTTCCACTGTCAGATAAAACAGCAATTCCCTTGCACTATAGTTTTTAAAATAATCCCTTCGATCATATTTTTCCTTATCAAACAAAATATCTCCGCTGTACAGCAACTGTCCGAATTTCTTCTTATTTGCCTTCGCAACTGCAGCCATGGAAGCACATTCCATCTCCACAACCTGGCATCCCTCACTTTTCCTGTATGCAACCATCTCCGGCGTTTCCCTGTACAGCGCGTCATTTGTCCATGTTACGACCGGTATGTACTTTATATTTTCCCTTTCCAGAACCCGCCTCATCACTTCGATACAATCCCTGTTGAGCTCAATGAAACGGGCAGGCGGAAGGTATTTGTACGAAGGGCCTTCATCACGCAGCGCCCTGTCCGGCACCAGCACTCTTCCGGCCTCTATGTTTTCAAGCACACCGCAGCTTCCGCACACAAACAACGCTTCAACTCCATGGGCAAACAGGAACTCTGCCATGTTCGCTGCCGATGCGGAACCTACCGGAGCCTGGACAACTGACAAGGAAACTCCTTGCTCTTCGACTGCATAGATCTGATAATCCCTGCTTTCCGAATGATACAGGTCAATTTCCCTGCCATTGTTTTTTTCAATGAACATTTCAATACATTCATGGAAAAAGGACATTACACATACCTGACTGTACCTGACACCCGTCTGTTTGGGCGTTACAACTCCTTTTCCCTCATCACTGTATTCCAGCACAGGAAACTCGCTTTTATAAAGTGCCATAATGCTTCCTTTCTGTCTACTTTTTGCTGCTGTCTGCTTATTTGTGTTCTATTATTTCTGCGATGTATTTCTCAAATTCCCCTAATATCATCAAATTTCTTTCCGTCATCGCTTCATATTCAATTTCTTAATCAGTGGAACGAATAACTCGCATTAAAAAATTTAATGCAGGAATATATTTACCATTTTATAACATGCCTATCGGAGATGTCAAGAATTGTGTGCAAAAGCAACGAAACAATAAAAAAGCCGGCAATATCCTACAAACTGACGGCGATTGCTGATAATCGACAAAAAGAAAATTATGAGGTATTGCCCTTGATATTAAGTCTCAGCGCTTGAAATAATACCAGTGTAATAGTATAATAACCTCATATATAATATATATTATTATCGCGTATTTTCAGCACGGAGGTGCATTTTTATGGCAGAACTAAAAGGCGCGTGCGTCATCGCCCAGTCGGGCGGGCCTACCGCCGTTATAAACGCGAGCCTTTTCGGAGCGGTGAGAGCGGCGCTCGACAGCGCGAGCATCACGAAGGTTTACGGCGCGGCGCACGGGATAAAGGGCATTCTGGACGACGTTCTTTTCGACCTTGACGCAGAGGACCCGGCGGAGCTGGAGCTTTTGCAGTATACGCCCTCGTCCGCGCTCGGCTCCTGCCGCTATAAGATGAAAAATCCCTCGGAGGACAGCTCGGACTACCGCCGCATCCTCGAAATTTTCAAGAAATACGACATCCGCTATTTCTTCTATATCGGCGGCAACGACTCGATGGATACCTGCGACAAGGTCAGCCGTTTCATGGCGGAAAGCGGCTGGGAATGCCGCGTTATGGGCATACCCAAGACGATTGATAACGACCTTTTCGGAACCGACCACTGCCCCGGTTACGCCAGCGCCGCGAAGTATATCGCCGTCTCCTGCATGGAGGTGAGCC
>JAEEUX010000233.1 GCA_016290695.1 Oscillospiraceae bacterium | reverse complement strand
CTAACGAAATGGTTCAGATGAGCTGTGTTATCGGCGTTCCGGACGATTATAAAATGCAGAAGGTGACGGCCTTCGTCAAGCTTGCGGCGGGCGTTAATCCCGATGAGAACACAAAAAATGCGCTGCTTGATTATTGCCGGAAGAATATCGCAAAATACGCCATGCCCTATGATATCGAGTTTCGCGAGGATATGCCGAAAACCCTTGTGGGCAAGGTGGCGTATCGTCAGCTTGAAGAGCAGGAGCTGGCTAAGATAGCCTCCGAAAAGGCTGCGAAGGTTGAAGCGGAAGCAGCGGAGAAAAAATCGAAGAACGGCAAAAAGAAAAAAGGAAAATAAAGTAAAGCAAAACAGGACGCGGCACAACGCTGCGTCCTGTTTGTTATGATAAGCTGCCGGCTTATTTCTCAGAAGCTTCTTCCGCCGCCGGAATAGCTTCCGCCGCCGGAGGAGCTGTAGCCGCTGGAATGCGAGCTTCTTCCGCCGGAGGAGCTTGACTGCCTCCTGACCTTAGTTACACTCGTATAGAGATAATGGTCTCTCGACTTCCTCACATGGAAGCTGTTGAGATCGAGGTAACGCTCGGCGGCTGTTGCCTCCTTAACTTTTTTCATTAAGCCGAGGAGAATACTGATGACTATTACTCCGACGATGAGACCGACTATCAGTCCTGCCACGACGGGAACGCCGTACTGCTTCTGCTTTGCGACGCTGCCGTTTGCGTAAAGCTCGTCGATGGCGGCAAAATACTTGAGCATGGCCTCGTAGTAATTGCCTTCCTTCATGTCAGGCTCGATACGGTCATCGATATTATTTATGTTTTCCTCACTCGCATAGAGATACTCACAGTCGCCGGTTCCGGCTGTCCACCAGCCGCGGTTTCCGGGTTCCATACAAATAAGCAGAACGGAGCCGCTGTAATTATCGCCGATGCCGTATCCGTTGAAATGGTAGAAATCAGCGGCGTAAACGCCCCTGGAAAGACCGTAACTGCTGACGTCTGTGAAAAGGACAAGGTCGTAATTATACTTGCCTATGATGCCCTGGATGATATCGCTGAGATTAGCTTCCTCCGCGTCCGTGAAAATGTCGGCGTTATCGACTACTTTCGGCGCATCGGGGTTATGGAAGCGCTCGAACTGCTTGAGGTTTGCGGGGTACCAATCAGGCTTGCCGACGTTATCCGTCTCGGGGAGCCCGTAATCGTCCAAAACTGCGACGGAAAGATCGATATAGCGGTCTACTGCCGTATAGAAATCGCCGTTTTCGAGCGCATCCGTGAGCAGGGGGATTATCTCGTCGTAGATAGCTTCCTTCGTGTCGTAATCAAAAAGCGTATTGCCTAAGCCGAAGGAATCTATATAAACGTCTCCCGCGGCGACGTCTATCATAAGGAGAAGACCGTCGTTGTTCGGCCCGGAGCCCATGTTGTTATAAGTAAAGATCCAATCAGCGTATTCCTCTATGGTGCTTTCGTAGAGGTTATCCGTTATGCATACAGCCATATCGAAGCCATACTGCTCTATGGCGCCGCAGATTTTATCCTCAAGGGCGTAAAGCTGTTCCTGAGAGAAGGCGTCAATATAGTCGTTTATTCTGTAATAATCGTCGTAATTCTCGTCCGCCGCAGCAGTGGGCATGAGAAGCGCTGCGAGGCAGAGAACGCAAAGAATAATAGAAACTGTCTTTTTCATCTTCTCTTACCTCCCTATTGCAGCAAAAACAGCGCAACGAGGAATGCGGCGGCAAATCCGCCCACGAAGGAGGCAAGGAAATAAAGCCAGCCTTTAAGCTTGCTTATCGGCAGCTCGCCGACAACCTTGCCCGTCTGCCCGTTTACAGCAAAGCGGTAAAGCTTGCCTTTGTAGTGGCAGTTAAGAAGATAAACAGGCATGAGAACGTATTTTACCGAGGCGGAAACCACGTCCATCCCGTTTGAACGCAGGGAAACGCCTGAATATTCCCCGGCTGTTTCCTCAAACGCGTCAACAGCGCTGGTCATCATACGCTTCGTTACGCGGGGGAGCTCGGCGTCGGTGTCAGAATCAAAGCGGTCCGCGATGAAGCCGGAAAGGTAAGCGGAGTTAAAATCAACAAGCTCCGAATAATCAAAGGGCTCGATAGAGTCCATGAGGTCGTTATCCATGCGGACGCTGCCGTCCGCCGGAACCTTGGAGAAGTCCATGCTGCCCTCGCGCTCAAGCATATAGTGAGCGGTCTCGGTATAGTTATACTGGCCTTTGCTGTAATGCCTCACTATTTCGCCGTTTAGTACGACGGAGCCGTCGAGCTCCGCGTCAAAGAGCCAGAAGGGAACATATACGCCCTGAAGCCCGTCTATTTTATGCATGTCCAGAAAATGGCTCGGCAGGAGAGGCTTGCCCTTGAAAAAGCCCTTGATGAGCTCGGGGAGCTGCTTTTTGTCTATCTTGAAGGGGATGATGGCATTAGGCTTGAGGCCGCCCTCAACCCTGTCCTCGATGACTACCTCATTGTCGCAATAGGGGCAATGCGTCGCGGCGGTGTTGGCGTCCGCCTCGATGTTCGCGCCGCAGGACTTGCAGGAATAGATTACGGTGTTCTGGAGCTTTTCGGAGCTGAGCGTCTTCTTATACTCGCCCCAGTCGAAGCTTTCCTTGTTCTCGCGCTCGGCGCATTCCAAAGCCTCGATGTCATAATCGTTATCGCAGGAGCTGCAGTGAAGCTTGCCGCCCTCGGCGGAATAGGCAAGCGGCTCGCCGCAGGAGGGGCATTTATAGGAATGCGAGTCTTTTTGGCGATACTCTGATGGACCGTCGGCAGAAGCGGCGGCAGGGGAAAGCTTTATGCCGCAGGAACGGCAGAATTTTGCGCCCTCATAGTTCTCCTCGCCGCAGGAACTGCATTTCATATATCAGTCACTTCCCTTGATGGTGATTTTGGTTTATACAACATATAAACTATAACAAAAATGCGGAGCTTTGTCAAAAAACGCTCAGTCGTCTCCGAATTTTGCCATTACTGCGGCCTTTATTGCCTGAACCGCGCCGTTTACGCCGAGGGTGCCGGTGTTTATGATAAGATCCTTATGGTACCGCTCGCTGCGGAGGCTGCCGGTGACATATTTGTAATAATCGCTGCGTTTCTGGTCTGTCGCGTGCATGAGCTCGCGGATTTCATCCTCGAAATGGATGAAATCCTCCGCTGTGTTCAGTTTTTCGCGGTATTCCTCTTTTTCGCGATATTCTTCCAGAAGATGCTGGAGACGGATCTTGTCCGGCGCGTAGATGAATACGTTCAGAACGTCGTCCCTGTCCCGCAGGACGTAATCGGCGCAGCGGCCTATAAACACGCAGGATTCGCCCTCCGCGAGCTTGCGGATTATACCGGATTGAATTTCAATGAGTTTGTCGGCGTCCGTCGTTCCGAAAATATACTGCTGCAAAACCGACGGACGTGATTCATCGAGCTTTGCAAGCTTATAGGGATAAACCTCAAGCTCGCTCGCGGCCTTTTTCACAAGGTCGCGGTCATAAAACTGTATGCCCAGCTCGTTTGCGAGCTGTTCTCCGGCGGCTTTTCCGAGGCTGCCGAACTCTCTTCCGATAGTTACAATAAAGTGCTTCATAAATAACACCTCCGCAGAAAACTAATCATTTTCGTCCCGATGCCGCGACAGCGTTACAGAAAGTTAGCTGCCTTACCTACATTATAACAATAATCTTTCGTTTTGTCCATTGATAAACGCTATTCTTTCGAGAGCGATGTTTCGTTACAGCCGGCTCAACCGGAAAAGAAGCCCAAAAACCATAAAAATGATAATCGTTAATAATATGTAAATGATAAAATTGCCGATTGACGATAAGGAATTGAATATGGTAATATATAAAAATAGGTGTACTATAAATATTATGCGATATTATGCGCTTCGTCCGGGGGCGCGGCTGTCTCAACCAACT
>JAEEUX010000232.1 GCA_016290695.1 Oscillospiraceae bacterium | reverse complement strand
CGCAGGTAATACTTTGTGTATTGCCGAGTATTTTTGGACGATATGACGGAATATTCTGCAAGTAAGATATGTGCCGGGAATTATGCGGTGTTGCCTTAGTATTTCGCGCTTGCCCCTTCGTGGCGCACGAGATACTGAGCTCCTCCACGGGGATTATTCCCGAGCCGCAGACAGGCAGCATGATTTTGCAGAATTCAACAGGGCTTGTATGCGCCACCGCGCATACAAGCGGGCGGAAAGCCGGATCGGGCGGTACATTTTCTCCTTGTAATAAGCGCGGTTTTGATATACAATGAATTAAATCACGCAAGCGCCGAAACCGGCGCGGGCAAATAAGGAGGACAAAACATGAAAGCACTTGCTCTTAACGGCAGCGCCCGCAAAGATTGGAACACCGCTAAAATGCTCGAAAGCGCGCTCGCCGGCGCGAAGGACGCCGGGGCGGAAACGAAGCTCGTTAACCTCTTTGACCTTGATTACAAGGGCTGCCGCGGCTGCTCGGCCTGCAAGCTGCTCGGCGGCAAGTTTTACGGCGCCTGCGCCCAGCAGGACGGTCTCACCGCCATCCTCGAGGAAGCGAAAAACGCCGACGTGCTTTTCCTCGGCTCCCCCATTTATTTCAGTGACGTTACCGGCATGATGAGAAACTTCATCGAGCGTTTCCTTTTCCCCACGCTTACATACAGCAAGGATATGCACCGCCTTTACACCAAGCGCGTCAAGGTGGGCCTTGTTTACACCTTTAACGCGCCGGACGGCTTCTATAACGATTATTTTGCTGGCCAGCAGGCGATATTCAACGCCATGATAGGCGACACGGAATATGTTTACGCCGCCGAAACGCTCCAGTTTACCGATTATTCAAAATACGACGCGGATATGTTCGACCCCGAGCAGCGCAAGACCCGCCACGAGACGGTTTTCCCCGAGGATTGCCGCAAGGCTTATGAAATGGGCAAGCGTCTTGCAGAAAAATAAAGCCAGCACCGCGAGGTAATCAGAAATGTCAGGCAGGAAAAAAACCATAGTCATAAAGATAGGCACGAGCTCGCTCACCGAGGCGGGCGGTTCGCTTTCCGGCGAAAAGATATACGAGCTTGTGCGCCAGATAGCATCCATCAAGGACGAGGGTATCAGCGTCGTCATAGTGACCTCCGGCTCCATTGCGGCTGGCTTCCGCCGCCTCGGCTACGCGCAGAGGCCCAAGGCCATCGCCGCCAAACAGGCGGCTGCCGCCGTCGGTCAGGGTCTTTTAATGGAGGAATACACGCGCTATCTGCTCGAACGCGGCTATATAAGCGCGCAGATTTTGCTCACACGCGGAGATTTTACGGACAAGCGCCGCTATGATAACGCCTTCCGCGCGCTCGACGAGCTTTTGAACGCCGGCGCGATACCCATAATAAACGAAAACGACACGACGAGCATCGAGGAGCTGCGCTTCGGCGATAACGACACGCTTTCCGCGCAGGTCGCGGCAATGATACACGCCGACTTGCTCCTTATACTCACAGACATAGACGGACTCTATACCGCCGACCCGAGGCACGACCCCGAGGCTAAGCACATCCCGCTCGTCGATAAGATAACCCCGCAGATAGAGGCTCTCGGCGGGAGCGCCGCCTCCTCCCTTTCAACGGGCGGAATGCGCTCGAAGATAACCGCCGCAGCGCTTGCCACGGCCTCCGGCGTCCCCGTCTTTATATGCAGCAGCAGGGACGACGACGCCCTTCTCCGCGGCGTGAAGCGGGAGGCTTCCGGAACGTTTTTTGAAGCCTCGGAAAACCATCTCAGCACGCGCCTGCAATGGATAGCGTTTTATACCGAGGGCTGCGCGCGTCTATACGTCGATTCCGGCGCGGCGCGGGCGCTCAGGCTCGGCAGGAGCAGTCTCCTGCCCTCCGGCGTCGTCGCCATAGAGGGCGATTTTGCCAAGGGCGACGTTCTCGACGTTTATTCCTCGGAGAACGAATTTCTCGGGCGAGGTCTTTCAAGATACGACAAGGCGGCGCTTGCCGCTGTCAAGGGCAGGCACGATTCCGTCCGCCGCACCGTCGTCATACATAGGAACGACTGGGTCGGGCGCGATAAGATAATCCTTATTCACGACGACGCCGCAGAGTAGGCAAAGCATGAGTGAAATAACCGAAAAGGGCGCGAAGCTCAATGAGGCGAGCCGCGTGCTCGCCCTCGCGTCCACCGAAGATAAAAACGCGGCACCCGCCGCCATAGCCGAGGAGCTTGAGGCTTCCTCGGCGGAAATTCTCAAAGCAAACGCCATAGACATGGAAAACGGCAGGCAAAAGGGCATCTCCGCCTCGCTTGCCGACAGGCTCGCCCTCACGGATAAGCGCATAGCCGACATTGCCGACGCCGTGCGCGAGCTTATCGCGCTGCCCGATCCCATCGGCGAAGTCATGGACGCGTGGACGCGCCCGAACGGAATGAAAATCGAGAAGATCCGCGTTCCGATGGGCGTTATCGGCATGATTTACGAGGCGCGCCCGAACGTGACCGTGGACGCGGCGGCGATAGTCCTCAAAACCGGCAGCGCCGTCATGCTGCGCGGCAGCTCCAGCGCCATCAATTCCAACCGCGCGCTCGTTGCGGCGATGCGCCGCGCCCTCTCGCGCACAAAGATTCCCGAGGAGGCCATCCAGCTCATCGAGGAAGCCTCGCATGAAAGCGTTAAGGAAATGCAGCACGCTGGCGATTATCTCGACCTGCTCATTCCCCGCGGCGGCGCGTCTCTAATTAGCTCCGTCGTGGAAAATTCCTCCGTCCCCGTCATAGCCACGGGCGTCGGAAACTGCCACATTTACATCGACGAAACCGCCGATTACGAAATGGCGGAGAACATCGTAATAAACGCGAAAACGCAGCGTCCCTCCGTCTGCAACGCGGCGGAAACGCTGCTCGTTCACAAGGCCTGGGCGGAAAAGCACCTGACCCGGCTTTTAAACGTCCTTTCCGGGCGCGGCGTAGTCATCCACGCTTCCCCCGAGGTAAACGCCTTCTTCCCCGGCGCTCTCCCCGCGGGTGAGGACGATTGGGCGAATGAATATCTCGACCTCGCCATCGCGGTGAAAACCGTCGCCGGGCTTGACGAGGCGCTCGCGCACATCGCCAGATACAGCACGAAGCACACGGAAACCATCATCACCGAGGATAAGGCAAACGCCGAAATGTTCCTTCGCGCGGTGGACGCAGCCGTCGTGAACCACAATGTATCCAGCCGCATGACCGACGGCGGCGTTTTCGGCTTCGGCGCGGAGATCGGCATAAGCACGCAGAAGCTCCACGCGCGCGGCCCGATGGGGCTGAAGGAAATAACGTCCTACAAGTACCGCGTTACGGGAAACGGACAGATCCGCTGAGGTGAAAACTATGCTCAACAAAAAAATCGCCCTGCTCGGCTGCGGCTTCATGGCGCGTGCCATCGCGTCGGGGCTTATCAGGAACAAAGTAGTCAAGGCGGAAAACATAATCGCAATAAACTCCCATAATCCCGACTCAGCCAAAAGCTTCGCCGCCGAGCTCGGCACTCTCTCCGGCGGCGCGGAAAGCGTTTCCGGCGCGGACCTTGTGATAATCGCCTTCAAGCCGCAGAGCTTTGGCGCGGCAATGCCCGTTTATGCCGCGCATATCGCGCCGCGCACGCTCGTTGTGTCCATCATGGCGGGCATCCGCATTTCCGACATCGAGGCAGCGCTCCCGGCGGGTACCCCCGTCATCCGCGCGATGCCGAACCTCGCTCTTTCCGCCCAGCTCGGCGCAGTAGGCTATGCCTGCGGCAAAAGCGCGGGCCGCGCGGAGAGCAGCCTTTTCGCGGAGCTTTTTTCGGCGCTCGGCGTCGTGCGTGCGCTTGGTGAGGACGGAATTTCCGGCGTCACCGCCGTTTCCGGCAGCGGCGGGGCATATTTTTATTATCTTGCCGA
>JAEEUX010000013.1 GCA_016290695.1 Oscillospiraceae bacterium | reverse complement strand
TCGATAAGGCGGTGGAGGCTATACTCGATATTAAACGCCGCGCCGAGTCAGGAACGCTTACCCGCCGCCCGGCATGGCCCATGATAATCCTCCGCACGCCCAAGGGCTGGACGGGGCCTAAGGAGGTTGACGGCGTTCGGGTAGAGGGGAGCTTTCGCGCCCATCAGGTTCCCGTTCAGCCGGACACGGAGGAGCATATACGCCTTATCGAAAAATGGCTCAGAAGCTATAAGCCGGAGGAGCTATTTACGCCGGAGGGCAAGCTTATTCCCGAGCTTCGCGCGCTTGCTCCGCGCGGAGAGCGCAGGATGGGCGCAAATCCCCATGCAAACGGCGGCCAGCTCCTGCGAGAGCTCGTCGTGCCGGATTTCAGGACTTACGGCGTTGACCTGCCTTACCCCGGCTCAACGGAAGCGCAGGATATGCTCGTCCTCGGCGCTTACGTGCGCGACCTTATCCGCCTGAACGCCGAAAACAGGAACTACCGCGTTTTCGGCCCGGACGAAACCATGTCCAACCGCCTCGGCAAGATTTTCGAGGTTACGAAGCGCGTCTGGGGCGGGGAGATATATGAATCGGACGAGTTCCTTTCCGGCAGCGGAAGGGTGGTGGACTCGGCACTTTCCGAGCATCTTTGCGAGGGCTGGCTCGAGGGCTATATCCTCACGGGGCGCCACGGCTTTTTCAACAGCTATGAGGCGTTTATCAGAATAGTCGACTCCATGGCCGCGCAGCATGCAAAATGGCTGAAGGTCTGCCGAGACATTCCCTGGAGGCGCAGTATATCGTCGCTGAATTACCTGCTGTCTTCAAATGTCTGGCAGCAGGATCATAACGGCTTTACGCATCAGGATCCCGGCTTCCTCGATCATATCGCCAACAAAAAAGCGGACGTAGTCCGCATTTATCTCCCGCCGGACGCCAACTGTCTCCTGTCCTGCTTCGATCACTGCGTCAAGAGCCGTGACTATATAAACGTCCTTGTCACGTCCAAGCACCCTCGCCCGCAATGGCTCACTATGGAGCAGGCGGTGGTTCACTGCACGCAGGGCGTCGGAATATGGAGCTGGGCCTCGAACGATCAGGGCGCGGAGCCGGACGTCGTCCTTGCCTGCTGCGGCGATACGCCGACGCTTGAAGTTTTGGCAGCGGTAAGCATAATCCGCGAAAACCTGCCGGAGATAAAGCTTCGCGTGATCAACGTCGTCGATCTCATGCGCCTCCAGCCCGCAAGCGAGCACCCGCACGGCCTGAGCGACGAAGAATACGACGCGCTCTTTACGCCGGATAAGCCGATAGTTTTCGTTTTCCACGGCTACGCAAAGCTTATTCATGAGCTGACCTACCGCCGCAAAAACAAGAATCTTCATGTCCTCGGCTACAAGGAGGAGGGCACGATAACGACGCCCTTTGACATGCGTGTCCAGAACGATATTGACCGCTTCCACATTGTGATAGACGTGATAAACCGCGTCCCGAGGATAGGCAACCGCGGCGCATTCCTCATCCAGCAGATGCGGGATAAGCTCGTTCGCCATAAGCAGTATATCTACGAAAACGGCGAGGATCTGCCGGAAATCCGAAACTGGAAATGGACGGGCAACGCCTGATTATAGCAATATTAAATATAAGAATACCCCCGCGCCGCAAAGGAAGGCGCGGGGGAGCAAAACGGAGTACATAATGAACGCATATCTTGAACTGTTCACAACCTTCGCCAAGGTCGGCGCAATGACCTTCGGCGGCGGCTACGCGATGCTGCCGATTCTGCAGCGCGAGCTCGCGGAAAAAAGAAACTGGGCGACGGAGGAAGAGCTTATAGACTATTACGCCATCGGCCAGTGCACCCCCGGCGTCATCGCCGTTAACGTAGCAACCTTCGTGGGAAGAAAGCGGAAGGGTATCCCCGGCGGCATAGCCGCGACCTTCGGCCTCGCCGCGCCGTCAATTATTATTATCACGCTCATTGCGGCCTTCCTGCGGCGCTTTGCGGAGTATCCCGCGGTGAAAAATGCCTTCGCCGGGATACGCGCCTGCGTGTGCGTGCTGGTGATAAACGCGGTCGTGAAAATGTGGAAAAAAGCGGTGACGGATAAGCTGACGCTCGCCGTCTTCCTCGCTGTGTTCCTGTGCGCTTCGTTCTTCAGCGTTTCCCCGGCGATTTACGTCGTGCTCGCAGCCGCGCTCGGCGTCGGAGTAAGAAAGGTGAAGGAGAAACGCGCATGATATACCTGAGCCTTTTTTACGAATTTTTCAAGACCGGGCTTTTTGCCATCGGCGGCGGCATGGCGACGGTGCCATTCCTTTATAATCTGGCCGATAAAACGGGCTGGTTCACGGCCTCGGAGCTTACGGACATGATAGCCGTCTCCGAGTCGACGCCCGGCTCGATAGGTATAAATATGGCGTGCTACGTCGGCTTCACGAGCGCGGGGATTTTTGGCTCGCTCATTGCTGCTGCAGGACTCGTTATGCCGTCGCTGATAATTATTCTTATAATTGCAGGATTCCTCGAAAAATTCAGGACGAACAATTATGTCGAATACTGTTTCTACGGCATACGCCCTGCCTCGACGGGGCTGATTGCGTCGTCTGCGGCGCTTATTCTCAGCGAAACCGTTCTGAACCTTGAGTTGTTCAAGCAAAAAGCGGGAATAACGGAGATAGCAGATTTCAAACTAATTGCTCTTGCAGCGGTAGTCTTTGCGCTGATGAAGCTCAAGTGGACAAAAAAGCTGCACCCGATAGTTTTTATTGCTTTTTCCGCATTGGTCGGTATTGTCTTCAAGCTCGGCGGAGCGTGAGTTTAATTTAATTCTAAAACACGCCGTATGGCACGCTATCTTTAGCGGCCATACGGCGTTTATCGTATTCAATTAATTGAGCATGAAAATGCGGCTGATAAGCATTTTACCCGATCTCGTTTTGACGAACTTATCGGCGAAATTTCGGATGTTGTGTTCTGAATAAGAGTTTTCGGAGGCGTTTGCGATATAATCTGCTTCAATTAAAATCTGATAGTCGATGCCACTGATTTCGTTCAGACTGTGGTGGTGGCCTACGAGATAAGCAGCTCTTTCTATAACATCGTCGTCTACTCCGCATTTTGAAAGAAAGTCCTTAACCAGCGGGACTCCCTCTTCCTCCTGCCGCTTTCCGTCAGTATTGCCGTATTTCTCGCGGCAAAGGGGACAGGCTATGTCATGCGTTATTGCGGAAAGTTCAAGGATATACTGAGTTTTCTCATCGAGCGCTTCAAGCTCACCGATGGTTTTTGCATAAGTCCAAACGCGGATGAAATGGTCGATGTCATGGATGTTTCCGTTCGAGAATTCGATCATTTTCTCCATAATTTCAGCAATCGTCAATTAAACCACCGCATTTAATCAAAATTGAAGCCATCCGGCGGTATAACGGGCGGTTCGGTGTAGAACATGCCGCCGTCGTCCGGCGTGGGCTCCGGCTCGTCGGGTTCAGCCGTTGGCTCGATGGGTTCGTCGGTCGGCTCCGGAGTATAAACTAAATCGGGCGGAAGTATGAAGCCGCCGTCCGGCGTGGGCTCGGGATCAGGCGTCTGCGGACCATAGTTCGGCGGACGCTTGACCTTATCGGGAGCAAAGGGATCTATTTCCTTGTCAAAGGCTTCACCCGTCCAGGGGTCGATAAGGCCGCCGGTGACAGGGTCTACAAGCGCACCGGTCTTCCAGTCTATCTGCCAACCGCTGTATTTGTCATAAAGCTTATCCTCAACGGGGTCGTAAATGCTGCCTGTGGAGGGGTTAATAAGGTATCCCGTAGTCGTATCAATAAACCAGCCGCTTATCGGGTCGAGCTGATGGACGGAGCAGGGGGTTATTTCATCGAGGGTATAGTATATACGAGTTTTCTTCATAGCTTCGAGCTGTGCTTCTGTGGCCGTCTCCGTGTCAACCTTATAAAGCGAAGCGTCAGTATAATAGGGAGGCGTATCAATGGTTGTCGGAGCCTTAGAGAGGTCGAGAATCGAGCAGGATATTATCTTGTCGGCGGGGCAATCGTCCGTCGGGAAGCCGTGCGAAGCTTCGCATAGCTCTACCATCGTGTGGCAGGTGCAGGTCTGCGTAGGCGCGGCAGAGGGCGTCATATAAAGCGTCATGGTGCGATCCCCGCGAATATCATTATGGCAGGCGGCACCTGCGAGAAGGCCGGTGTCGATGCAGACGGTAACCTTCTTCATCCCTTCGGGAACGGGGAATTCTTTAGGCTCAAGCTCGGCGTGAACGCGTTCCATTACCTTCTTCCACATGCCCGTGGAGGGGTTGCTGCTGCCCATATATTCCGGCTGGCTGTAACCGCACCATACGGCGCCGACATAGTAAGGCGTATAGCCGACGAACCATCTGTCGCACCAGTTGCCGGAGGCACCGGTTTTACCGGCGGCGGGCTGGTTTGCCAGGCGCGCGTTTATACCGGTACCGGCGTTGACGACGTTTTGAAGCATATCGTTCATATAATAAGTTGTGGTCTTGCTGAAGGCGACGTTGCTTTCCGGAATGTTTTCGTAGATAAGATTGCCATTAGCGTCCTCAATCTTTGAATACAGGCGGCCCTTTGTGTAAATACCGTCGTTAACGAAGCAGGTGTAGGCGGAGGCCATGTCGCGCACGGAGACGCCGTAGGTGAGTTGTCCGAGAGCGAGAGACGCGTAATTAATATCCGACATGCCGTTTTCGGATTCGATGAGTTCGGTAAAGCCGAGCTTGTCTCTGAGGAAATAGAACGAGGTTTCGGGGGTGATACGGTCAATGAGCTGTGCGGCAACTGTGTTTATAGAGCGTTGGAGCGCATAACGGATAGTTATCTGCCCGGAGTTGGAATAGTCGTCGTTATTCGGGTACCAGTCAGTGCCACTAAGCTTAACATCCGCGCTGTCGTATACGAGAGAGTAGGGCATAATGAGGCCGAGCTCAATCGCCTGCGCGTAGCTCGCGATAGGCTTAATCGAAGAGCCGGGAGAACGCTTCATGTCGGTGGCGAGGTTAAAGAGACGGCTGCCTTCCTTCTTTCCCACTCCGCCGGAGAGCGCGACGATGTCGCCGGTGTAGGGGTCGATAATAACGATAGCGGACTGCATTTCCTGATAAGTGCTCTGTTTGTAACCGCTGGGAATATTATCGCGAGATGAATAAACGTCGTCTACTATTTCCTGAATGTCGGGGTCGAGCGTCGCGTAAATCCTGTAGCCGGCCGTATACAGAAGCTGTTCAGCAATGTTGTAGGATACATTTTTCTCACGCATAAGGTCGTGTATAACGTCCTCGATCAGCGCGTCAATGTACCATGAGGTTACCTTGCCGCCGGTACCGTCTTCAGTCTCCGCGCCGCGTTTGAGTTTGAGCTCCTGGGTCATGGCTTCTCTGTACTGGGCTTCGGAGATGTAGCCCTGCTTTTTCATTTGGTCAAGAACCGTTTCGCGGCGTTCCTTGTTCGCTTTGGGGGCAATATATGGGTCGTACATCGAGGGGTTGTTCGTGATGGAAATGAGCGTAGCGCATTCAAGGATTGTAAGCTCGGAAACATCCTTGCCAAAGTATTCGTTCGCGGCTGCGGCTATTCCGTAGCAACCCTCGCCCAGGTAAATGCTGTTAAGATACCATTCGATAATTTCCTCTTTCGTATAGCGCTTTTCAAAGTCGAGCGCACGGAATATTTCAGTGATTTTGCGCTTTACCGTAACGTCGTCGTAAGTAGTGAGGTTTTTGATTAGCTGCTGGGTTATCGTGGAACCGCCAAAGGTATCGGACATGCTGAGGAACATGTTTCCGACGGCGTGGAGCGTTCTGAACCAGTCTACGCCATGGTGCTGATAAAAGCGCTTGTCTTCTATGGCGACGGCTGCGTATTCAGCGTATTTCGGGATCTTTTCATAGTCTACCCATGTTCTGCGCTGACGTCCGGAGAGCTCTTCGAGCGGAATATATGAGTCCAAGTCATCGTCGTAACAATAGACAATGCTTGTCTGAGACAGGGAGAAATCGGAAAGGTTAACGTCAAGCTGCGCGGAAAGGTAATTCTTAACGTAGCTTGCAAATATTATTGCGAGAAAGACGGTAGTAAGCAGCCCGATAAGAAAAATAGTGCCGATTATCTTGAAGATAATGCCTATTATATCGCCCGCTGTGCGCGCGCCGACTTCTGCTCCTTTTTTCAGATGTTCTTTTTTTATATTCAAAATCAGTACCTCCAAAAAACAACCGGTTCGTCCCGGGGCGGAAAGGCTTGCCGAGGCTGAACGCGACAAGCTCGGACACTATGATATCCATAGTCATACAGCTTATTATAACACTATTTATTCAGAAATGCAAATACCGAACGATAAAGACGCATAACTTGTTTTGCACAGAGGTATTAAAGTCCGATGTATGGGAAATAATACCTTTGCGGAGGCGATAAAATGATTAAATCCAGGCTCGGACTGATTGTGTTTTCGGCGTTCTGCGGGGCATTTTTTATATTATGCGCATATTTCGGCGCGGCTATAATCACGTTAGACAATGCACGGATTGCGGAAGCATGCAGCGTTAGGGAACAGAGCAGACCGGGATATACCATAAGAACGAGCGGAGGAGAAGTTTGCGTTTTCGATAATTCAGACGGCTCTGAGCTCGCAGAAACGGGTATAAGCCTTCAAAACCTCAGAGAAGAGGACAGAAAACTGCTTGAAAACGGAATTGAAGCAAAAAACAGGGAAGAAGTTTTGAAGCTGCTTGAAGATTTTCAATCCTGACGGTAATACCTGACATGGCAGGACTATTTTGGTTGTTGCATTTTCTCCTTCGCTGTTTTAAAATAAAAAACGACGAAAACAATTCACGGTAGAGCCGTTCGGCTTTGCCCGGGTTCAGGAGAAACTGCTATGGATGAAAATATGGGCGCAACCTATGTCACTATAACGGACGAGGAAGGCAACGAGCATGAACTTGAGTTTATCATGCGCCTTACCTGCAACGGGAGGGAGTACTCCGCCTTTTTCCCCGCGGATGCCGAGGGGGACGATGCATATAAAATAATAATGTTCAGAATAGTAGAAGAAAACGGCGAAGAGCTTCTTGAAACCATAGATAATGACGAAGAGGCAGAGGCGGTTTATGAGGCGATAACCGAGCGCCTTTTTGACGAAGATGAGGACGACGAGGACGCGGAATAAAAGGCATTGCGCGGCTATCCGGCATATGATTATGCCGAAAAGGTTTTATACATGACGTTTTTGATAATTTTATTAGGCTATTTTATCCTATTATAACGAACAAAAATGCTTGATATTCAGGCGTTTTTGTGCTATTATAGAGCCAGATAAAGAACAGCCCTGCGGTGTACGTGATAGGCCTTTTTAAACCCACATTTATAAAACGGGATACTAACTCTTGCAGTGAATTGCAGGCCTCCCCAGCTTTGGGACGTTGGAAGCAGAGAAGCCGTAAGGAGGTAACCCACCTGCCGGGTAGTGCAGGTTATAAATGGGCTTACACGGCATTTGCGGGGGTGTACTCAAAAGCTTGAAGGATGTGCTGAGAAGCGCATCCTTCTTTTCTGCGCGGTGAAACATTACGTACTTCGCTGTGACATTATGCTATATAAGCTTTACGGTGAGTTTTGATTATTTGTGAAAAATCCTTTAAATAAACCTTTTAAAGCTTGCGCGATGCGGTTTTCTAGTGTATAATGTGTAACGTTGATTTGGCGCGTGCGCCGAGTATGTAAAGGAATGATTATCAATGAGCGCTTCACAAGAAAAGAAAAAAAGAATGAGAGAACGCGAGGAAGGTGTTGAGAAGAAACAGGTAAAACGCGAAAGCATGCTGCAAAGGAAAAAGAGAAATAACCTCATCAAATCCATCGTCGGCATCGTCGTCGCGCTTGTTATCGTACTTCTTATCATCTTTAACTCTACGCTGTTTTATTCCGGCGTTTCCGCGATCACTATAGGTGACCATAGCTATACAGCGGCTGAGTTCAACTATTATTATCAGACTGCTTATTTTACCACTTATCAGAACATTTATTCCACTTACGGTCAGTATGCGAGCATGCTTCTTGATTCGAGCAAGCCTCTCAAGACCCAGCAGTATTCCGAGGATCAGACTTGGGACGATTATTTCAAGGAGGTCGCTCTTAACAACATGAAGCAGTGCGCTGTGCTTAACGACGCTGCCGCCGCAGAAGGCTACGTTATCAGCGCGGACGCTCAGGCGAGTATAGACCAGTCCGTCGCACAGGCGAGGGACGAGGCCGTTTCAAACGGATACGGTTCTTTTGAAAAGTATCTCATTTCCGTTTACGGAAAGGGATTTTCGGAAGACCTTTTCAATAAGTGCGTGAAGGAAATGTCCCTCGCGGCTGATTATTCAAGAGAACTCATTTCACGTTATGAATACTCTGACGACCAACTCCTTGAGAAGTATAACTCTGTAAGTACGGATTACGACCTCACCACATATTGCAGCTATTACGCAAGCGGCGCTGCCGACGATGAAGCCGGCATAGACGCGGATACCGCGATGAATAAGGCATATTCCGTCGCGCAGGCAATCTCTGCGGCGAAGACGGAGGATGTTTTCGCAGACCTTGTAAAGGAAAACTGCTCGGAGGACGAGAAAGAGGTTTATACCGACGTTGACTCGGTCCTTCACAAGAACGTTTCACCTGCGTCCCTTCCGTCAGACTGCAAGGATTGGCTCACTTCTGCTGACCGTGTATATGGCGACAGTACGTATATCGAGAGCGGAACGGGCTACTACGCTTTACTCTACGTTGGCAGAAACCATAACGATTATAATCTCGAGTCTTTCAGACACATACTTATAAAGGTTAATCCCGACGGGGAAAACGGTGAGATCTCAGCTTCCGCTATTACCGCTGCAAGAGATAAGGCAAACGAGATTTTTGCCGAATGGCAGCAGGACCCGACTGAGGATAACTTCGCAGCTCTCGCCGATGAATATACCGAAGATACAGGCTCAGCCGGAAAGGGTGGCCTTTACAGTGACAATAAACTCGGCAGCCTTGTGCCTGAGATTGAGTCCTGGCTTTTCAGCGGTAATAATAAACCGGGCGACACAAGCATAATTTACGTTAATTCCGCCTCTTATTCGGGATATCATATAGTTTACTATGTAGGCGAAGGTGAGCAGTATAACCTCAAGCTCGCTGATAACCTCCTTAGAAACGATGATTATTCTTCGTGGCTCGAAAACCTTGAAAACTCTTACAACGTCAATAAGCACTTTGCATTCGCATTTACGAAGTAAGATACAATAAAACGAAAAAAGAGGCGAACCACAGGGTTTGCCTCTTTTTTATGACTGATTATTAAGCGAGAATGGGAAAAATGGATGCTTTTGTCAGAGAAAAGATGTTATTGGGCGCGGCGGCTATGGAAAAACTCAAAGCCTCTCATGTCGCCGTTTTCGGAATAGGCGGCGTGGGAAGCTATGCGGCGGAGGCGCTTGCGCGAAGCGGAGTCGGTAAACTGACCTTGGTTGATAACGATTTTGTCAGCGAGTCTAACATAAACCGTCAGATTATTGCGCTGCATTCGACAATTGGCAGACCAAAGTCAGAGGTGATGGCTGAGCGAGCGAAGGATATTTCGCCGGAGCTTGATGTTCGCCCGATTGTCGCGCTATACAGTGCCGAAACTCGCGAGGAATTCTTTACCGAAAAGTATGATTATATTATAGACGCAATCGACCTTGTCTCCTGCAAGCTTGACCTTATCTGTTCCGCAATTGAGCGCGGAATACCGATAATCTCTGCGCTTGGAACGGGGAACAAGACGGATCCCTCTCAATTCGAGATTACCGATATATCAAAAACATCACAGTGTCCCCTTGCTCGCGTTGTGCGTAAGGAACTCAGAGACAGGGGCATACAGCATCATCGCGTTTTATACAGTTCCGAGAAGCCGATTAAGCCGCTTGAGGAGGAATCGCCGCCTCCGGGCAGAAGAAGCGTTCCCGGAAGTACCGCATGGGTTCCCTCATGCGCCGGGCTCATGCTGGCGGGCGACGTTGTGCTTCGGCTTGTAGAGGATTGTTTTGTGCCTGAAAGGTAAAATAATCACAGGATATCTGTTGCAATATTATTACAGATTGGTATAATGTATATAGACATTTAGTATAACGAGGTGGCAAAATGCTTATTTCTACCAAAGGAAGATATGCACTTCGCATTTTAATAGATATGACAGAGCAAGAACCGGGTGTTTTTATTCCGCTGAGAGGCATTGCCGAGCGCCAGGGAATATCGGAGAAATACCTTGAAAGTATTGTAAAAGAGCTTGTGAAGAACAATATAGTCATAGGCCAGCGTGGAAAGGGAGGCGGTTATCGCCTCTGCGTGCCGCCTGAGAAGATAAATGTTGGAGAAGTGCTTTCTTATCTTGAGGGCTCGCTCGCGCCGGTGTCGTGTCTTGCGGATGGCACTGTTCGATGCCCGCGTTCAGATAGCTGCGCTACGCTTGATTTTTGGCGCGGGCTTGACGAGGTAATTAACGGCTATACGGCGAAATTCACAATAGCTGACCTTATAAATAAACGGTGAATTAACACTCAATATTTGAATGAGGATAAAAAAGAACCCGAAATTGGTTCCAGGTCTGCGGCATCCCTGTGCCGTTAGAGGGAACACAATTCAGGCTCATTCGCAGTATATCATTTACTGACAGAAATAGCAATAGGCAATATTCCTAATAAGGCGAGAGCGTAATGCCGCGAGGTACAGCGCTCCCGCCTTTTTATTACCTCTGTCGTACAGTTGACAATGTTATTGTTTTATCGTATAATCTGCACGGATATAGTGATAAATGGATTATCAGATTTAGCGCGGAAGGAAGGGAACATCGCCTATGCGAAATGCTGAACGCGACGATATTGAGATGACGGCGCGGCGCGAGCGCTTTTTAGAGGAAGGCTTTCGCATCTTCTCCGAGCGCGGCATCGAAGCCTCGCTTATGCAGGACGTTGCTAAGGCAAGCGGCTGCGGCATCGCGACGCTTTATCGTTACTTTACCGTTAAGCAGAGCTTTGTTATAGCCGTCGCCGCGCACAAATGGATGCAGTATTTTGTCGAAGTCGAGGAAGAGTATGCCCGGAGCGGCGGGAAGCTCATGAACGCCGCGGAGGAGCTGGAATTCTACCTCGGTATGTATATAAGGCTATATCGGGAGCATGGCGATCTGCTGCGCTTTAATCAGGATTTTAACAGCTATATTGCCCACGTTGGCGCGACGCGCGCGGAGCTTGCCGATTATCTGCGAGCCATCGAACCCTTTGCGCGGAAATTCCATGTTCTCTACGAAAAGGGGCAGCACGACGGGACTATCCGCACGGACGAACCCGAGCGGACTATGTTCAACGCCACCATGCATATCATGCTCGCCGTGTGCTGCCGATACGCGCAGGGTCTGGTTTACGGCAGTGAGGAAGAGGAGGATCTCACTCAGGAGCTTATGATACTAAAGCGCATGATTCTTAATAGCTATCTGAAATAGCGCCGCAAACAAAAGGAATACCCGCTGCGGGCGGCGTATTTTTCATGATTATTGTGATAAACGGATTATCATTATGAAGGGAAGACATATATGAAATTAATGAAAAAGGCGCTTTCTTTGGTGCTTGCGTTCTGCGTTCTCGCGGCGCTGCTGCCGTCTATAGCGCTGCCGGCGCGGGCGGAGGAAGCTGTGCTTTCCGGCTCCGGCACGGAGGAGGAACCGTATCTCATCGCTAATGAAGACGATTGGGAGATATTCAGCGACATGACCGCCGAAAATAATTGTTCCGGCAAATATTTCCGGCTTACGGCGGATATCACCGCCTCTAAAATGGCGGCGGACGTTGAGCAATATCCATTCTGCGGAAGCTTCGACGGCGCAGGACACACAATTACCCTGAGTCTGTCCTGCGACGAGAAATATACGGGCAGCAAGGAGCAGGAGCAGGGACTTGCCCTGTTTCACTACGCAGGTGACGGCTGCCAGATTCGCAATATTCGCGTGGACGGCTCAATCGTTACCGTAAATAAATTTGCCGCCGGGTTTATTTCATATATCACGGCAGGCAGCAGCAGTAACTATAAGAACATAACTATCGAGCGCTGCCGCAGCAGCGTAACGATTGAATCGCAGGTAGACGGCGACGCTACAAGCGCGGGTTTTGTCGGCATCTGCAAGAATTACGTCAAGCTGAACATCAATGACTCACTGTTTGACGGCGCGTTCGTAAGCGAGAAGGGGATACAGTTCTCCGGCTTCATCGGATATGTGCCTGCAAAAGCACGTACGCGCACCGTGAACTGCGTGTATGTCGGTGACAGAAGCCGCCTGAAAACCACAGGCTCAAGCGCAAAACACTATGAATTCTGCCGCAGCGCAGACGCCAACTGCTTCCAGCACGATAACTGCTATTTTCGGATTGTGCTGAGTAACGCGAAGCAGGGCATAAATGCTTTGTCCATGACCGCAAACGACCTAAAGGAAGCTCTGGGCTCCGCATGGCGTCTGGACGGCGATGCGGTGCTGCCTATTTTTCTGCCTTGCAGCCATGAATGGACGATTGTAACTATAGAACCCACCTGCACGCTGCCGGGCTATGACGAATATACCTGCGCCATCTGCGGCGAAAGCAAACGGGAGAACTATACAGACGCACTGGGACACGACTACAGCGGTGTCGGGGGAACCTGCATTCGCTGCGGACTTAAAGAGGGCGCAATAACAACGTGGAATGAGCTGCAGGCGGCGCTGAACCTCGGCGGAACTATTACGCTTGAGGCGGATATCACAGCCGAAGCGGATGACAGCTTCCTTCATGTTCCTGACGGCATTCCCGTCACACTCGACCTAAACGGCCATGTACTCGACCGAGCCTTGAATGAGGCTGCGGCGGACGGCTGCGTTATACGCGTCGACGGCTCGCTGACACTTTGTGACAGCGCTCCCGACGCGGAGCACAGCCCGGAGCTCAAGTTTAATTGGATAGATAAAACGCAGGAGGATAATGAATACTCCGTCGCGGGAGGCGTCATCACAGGCGGCTTCAATTCCGGCGGAGAAGGCGTTCCCTATGGCGGCGGTATTTACGTCAGTTCTACCGGCTCGCTTGCCGTCGAGGGCGGCACGGTTTGCGGCAACGTAGCCAAAGATGTCAGAGGAGGCGGCGTGTATCTCGACGGCAGCTCTATGACGATTTCCGGCGGTAGCGTCTGCGGCAATCAGGCGATAGGCAAGACTTATTACGGCGGCGGCGTTTACGTTGCTGGCGGCAGCCTCACCATGAACGGCAGCGCGGAGATTGGACGAAATTCGGCGCTTTACGGCGGCGGAGTGTATATAAAGAGCGGCGCGCTCACCATGAGCGGCAACGCTGAAGTCAGCCGCAATCAGGCAACCCGTGGCGGCGGCGTTTACTTCGCTTTGGAGAAGGGCAATTCGTTCCTCCTGGAGGATGAGGCGAAAATCAGCGACAACCTTGCTATGAATCGCGGCGGAGGACTTTTTGCCAGCAAAGGAGACAGCTTCCGCATGACCGGCGGAAGAATCGCCGGAAACGTCGTCGCAGGCTCCGATACCGGATGTGGGGGAGCCGGCCTGCTCGTTGACCAGAGCACCACCTTCAACATGACCGGCGGTGAGATAGTCGACAACCTTGCCAAAGGCTGCAAGGGCGGCGGCGTGTATATTTACACCAGTGCAAAGTTTGTGCTCGACGGCGGGAAAATCGCAGATAATCAGGCAATCGACGGCGGCGGCGTGTTTGCCTCAATTACGACTGATTTTAAGATAAAAAACGGCACGATCAGCGCTAACAAATCCACAAGAAACGGCGGCGGCATTTATGTCAGTCACTACAGTACGCTGACAATTGAGGGCGGCACGGTCAGCGATAATTCAGCGAAGACCTGCGGCGGCGGGATATATCTCGAGGAGGGCTTTGCCGAAGACGAGGATATTTTCCCCGGTGCGTCACTCATAATACGCGGCGGCTCGGTGAGCGGCAACAAATTGACGGGCAAGAATGGCGATGGCGGCGGCGTTTATCTCAGTGGTCCGGCAGGTACTCTGGGCGCGACGTTTGAGATGAGTGCAGGTTTGTTAGACGGCAACATAGCCATAAGAAACGGCGGCGGAGTATACGCCGATAAGAGCGCCACGCTTAAGCTGTCCGGCGGTGTGGTCGGCGGCGTGAACCAATGTATGATAGTCCCGATTGATGAGCTTTCCTCAGGCAGTCTGCCCGAGGAAAGCCCCATCGGCAACTTTGCGGGCGACTGCGGCGGAGGAGTATACCTCGCCAAAGGCGCTGAGTTTAAGATGTCATCCGGCGCGCTTTGCGGAAATGCGGCGAATAATAATGGCGGCGGCGTGTTCAGCGCCGGGGCGTTCCAAATGACCGGGGGCGCAATCATCGGAAATATTGCAGTCGGTGACACAGGTCTTGTCAGCCTCGACGCTCGCGGCGGCGGCGTCTATGTTGACGCGGGTGGTTCCTTTGATATGTCCGACGGCATTGTCGGCGGAAAGGAGCCGTTCGTGGCGCCGGCAGATTCCGCCCTGTTTATCAGCCTTCTCAGCAGCGTAATCAGCGACAATGTGGGCGAAGCAACCGGCAGCGTTATCCTAAATATGCTGCAGGAGGGTATTGAGAGCGTGGGGGACTGCGTCGTTTTTCTCGGAAACATGGCGCCAAGCGCGGGCGGCGGCGTTTACGTTGCGAAGGACGGCACGGTCAAGCTTTCAAAAAAAGCGAACATTTCCTCCAATCTCGACTATGACACAGTTTTCATTTCAGAACTGAGCATCGAGCCTCCGATGCAAAGCGATTATCTCAGCAACCTCTATCTTGCTTCCGGGCAGTTAATCACTATCGGCAGTAAGTTGACCGGGAGCACGCCCATAGGCGTCGGAATGGAGACGCTTGGAGCATTTACCAAAGGCCTATCCGGTAAGGGTAAACTTTCTGATTTCATATATGATAACAATACTTACCCGCTGCGAATTAATGGCGACGGCGAAGCAGCGATAAATATTTCATATACAGTCAAGTTCAAAAACGGCGAGGATACGTTTAGTGAGCAGCCCGTGTTCGCCGGAGAGCTGGCGGAGGAGCCTGAGTCCAGCCCTGAAAGGCCGGGTTGTGTTTTTGCAGGATGGGCGCTTGACGGCAATAAGTATGACTTTAATGAGCCAGTCAGCGCGGATATAACGCTCACGGCGATGTGGGAGGCCGCGGACACACCCATGACTGTTACTGCTGACAACGTGACCGTGACCTACGACGGCGAGGCGCACGGTATCAGCGTGACTGTCAGCGTTCCGGCGAGCAGTTATAAAATTATGTACGGCGAAAGCGAAGGCTTGTACACGCTTGATGCCAACCCGACGATCACGAACGTCGGCACAAAAACCGTCTATTATCAGGTCACGGCGAATAATTACGCAACTTATACCGGCTCGGCTACTATTACAATCAACAAGGCTCCGCTGACCGTCACGGCGAACGACCACGCCATCACCTACGGTGACGCTCCGTGGAACGACGGCGTGGAATACTCCGGATTTGTGAACGGCGAAACTTCGACGGTTTTGGGTGGTTCGCTTGCCTATGCCTACAGCTATACGCAGTACACCGACGTTGGCGGCTACATCATCACACCGAGCGGAATTACCTCCGGCAACTATGAAATCAGCTTCATCCCCGGGGTGCTGACCGTCAATCAGAAAGAACTCGGCTTGACGTGGAGCGCTGCGTCACTGACCTTTAACGGTAACGCGCAAGCCCCCACGGCTACGGCGACGGGGACGGTGAACGGCGACGTAATCAGCGTCACTGTCAGCGGCGCACAAACTGACGTGGGGACGGGCTACACTGCCACAGCAAACAGTTTGATTGGCGACAAGGCGGGAAACTACAAACTGCCGGACGCGAAAACAATACTCTTTTCCATAGGAAAGGCTGCGGCGCCGACTCTGGCGAATGTGATGCTAAACAAGGCCGCGGGAACGACGGATGTCGCCGTGTCCCTCGCTGAAGTGATGCCTGCAAACGCCGGAACACTGACCTATACCGAGGGCGCAGCGAGCGTAACGGGCGGTCATGGAAGCTCTGTCAGCAGTTGGAATGTTGACGCGAGCGGCATGGTGAGCGCCTCGGTTTATACCGTTGCCAATGATATCATCACCCTGCCCGTGACGATCAGCTCTACAAACTACGAGGATTCCACGGTCAGCGTTGTCGTAACCATCGCCGGCAAGTCCGACGCGGGCGTGACGCTCGGCGGCGATACCAGCAAGACATACGGCGACGCCGCGTTTACGCTGAGCGCAAGGGCGAACGAAGGAGCAAATGGCGCGTGGGCGTGGGAAAGCAGCAACGAGGATGTGGCAACCGTGACAAACGTGGGCGTTGTGACCATCGTGGGCGTCGGCAGAACCATCATCACCGTGACCTATGACTCCAATACGACGATCGGCAGCGCGTCTCTGACGCTTACGGTCAATCCCAGGAGCGTTACTGTTACTGCGGGCGACAAAACGAAAACTGCGGGCGAGGACGACCCCGCGCTCACAGCCACGGTCACGGGACTTATCGGCAGCGATACTGTAAATTACACTCTCAGCCGCGAGGCAGGCGAAGAAGAGGGAAGCTACGCCATTACAGCAAGCGGCGCAGCGACACAAGGGAATTATACCGTGACCTATGAAACAGGTACATTCACCATTACGGCGAAGCCAAACCCCGAACCCGAGCCTGAGCCCGAGCCCGAGCCCGACCCCGAACCGCAGCCTCAGCCAGAGCCGGAGCCCTCTACAAACACAAACATAGTTCCCAAACCTGTTACTCCTTCCGTTCCGAGCGATCCCGGCACGGACAAGCAGGACAAGACCGAAGATAAGACCGAGACCACGACGAACGCCGACGGCACTACGGACACAAAGACCACAGTGCAGGACGGCTCCACCGGCGAAGTAAAAACCGGAGCAGACGGAGAGGTAGTTTCCGCCGAGGCAACGGTAAGCGAAAAGGCTGTTGAGGAAGCGGCGAAGGCAGGCGAGAGCGTAAAGGTTCAGGTCGAAGTTAAGGCTGCGGAAAGCGCGGAAAAGGCCGCGCCCGTAACGGTAACGCTTCCCAAGACGGAGAAGCCTGTAAGGGTCGAAATCCCGGTTGAAAACGTAACGGCCAGCACCGTCGCGGTTATAGTCTATGACGACGGCAGGGAAGAAATCGTCAAGACATCCACCACCAGCGAAACAGGCGTTGAGCTCACCCTTTCCGGCAGCGCGACGGTGAAAATCGTCGATAATTTCAAAGCTTTTGAGGATGTTAAGCAAGACGATTGGTTCGCTTCAAGCGTCGCGTGGGCGTCCTCGCACGAAATTATGAACGGCACAGACAAGGGCTTTGAGCCGAACGCCAAGACCTCGCGCGGCATGATAGCGCAGCTTCTCTTTAACCTCGACGGCGCGGAGGCTACGGGCGGCGCAGCGGCGTTTAACGACGTTTCCGCAGGAGACTGGTTCGCTGACGCTGTAGCGTGGTTGAGCGAAAGCGGCATTGCCAAGGGCCGCGGCGACAGCTTCGGCGTGAACGACTCCGTTTCCCGCGAAGATCTTGCGGTAATCCTCTATAATTACGCGCAGTTCAAAGGCTACGACGTTTCCGCGCAGGGCGACGTAAGCGCCTTCGGCGACGCGGACGGCGTATCCGATTACGCGAAGGACGCGCTTTCCTGGGCTGTCGGCGCCGGCCTTATAAACGGCACGACGGACGCAAGCGGCGGCCTTATCCTCGATGCGAAGGGCAGCGCCACGCGCGCGCAGGTCGCGGCGATAATGCAGCGCTTCTGCGAAAAGGCAGCAAAATAAAAAAGGCGGACGCATTTGCGTCCGCCGATTTTTTTGGATCAAAGATAAACTATAATTATTTTTTTACCAGCTTTTCGATAAGCTCAAGGTCTTCCTTGGTGTTTACGCCCAGAAGCTCGTCGCCGAGCTCACGCTTACAGAGTCCGATTTTGCCGCCGTCGGAGAGAATGATGGCAGGAACGTCCGTGAGGTAATATTCGTTTTGGGCGTTTGCGTTGCCGAGTCTGTCGAGAGAGGCGAGCAGCGCCTTGCAGGAGAAAACGTAAACGCCGCTGTTATATTCGCGAACCGCGTCTTCTACGGGCGTGCAGTCCTTTTGTTCAACTATCTTGAGGAAGCTTCCGTCAGCGTTCCTTATGATGCGGCCATAAGGCTTTTTATCCCCGTAAACTCCGGTGAGTATGGTGCAGTCGTTAGCTGCGGAAAAATGCTCGCTGCAAAGAGCCTCATAGGTCTCGCGCTTAATAAGCGGCATGTCGCCGCAGCAGACAAGAACCGCGCCGTCGAAGCCCTGCAGCTGTTCCTTAGCCATTGCAACGGCGTGACCCGTTCCGAGCTGTTCGGCCTGCACGGCGTAGGAATAATCGGGATATGCGGAAATGACCTGCTCCTTCATAAAACCAACGATTATAACCGTATCCTGCGGCGGAATGAAGGAGAGACTGTCCAGAACATAGCTGATAAGCGGACGACCTGCGGCCTTTCTCATTACCTTCGGAACGCCCGCTTCGCCGGAGCCGAGGCGTTTGCCCTGTCCTGCGGCGAGAATGAGGGCCTTGATGTTTTTACCGTTCAATGGAATATCCTCCTTTATCCAAAAGACGCTGTTTCAGCGTGACGCATAATGTTGTATTCTTCTTTTTTGAGTTTCAGAATGAGTGTTGTAAGCCCGTCTGCCGTTTTGCTGTCACCTGGTATGGCTATCTCGACGCTTCCGTTTTTCTTATTTAACGGAGAGCCATAGTAATAGTTCCAGATGCTGTCAAGTTTCGTATAGTTAGAGGCAAGAATGAGACCGTCGGCGGAGAGCTTATTATAATAATCCGATCCATAATTCCCGCCTGCAGCTACAATAAAGCACGCCTGATGAGATGCCTCATAAAGAAGGGCGGAGGACAGTTCATAGTCCCTTTTATAATCTT